>DATCQR010000074.1:0-10190 GCA_036569405.1 Candidatus Limnocylindria bacterium | reverse complement strand
GTTGTGTACCACGATGCCGCCGGCGAAGTCGAGCACCCCCCACTTCTGCAGGATGCCGCCGCCCCAGATCATGTGGGCGAACGGGAAGTAGACCAGCAGCAGCCAGAGGGTTAGGAAGGCAAGGTAGGCCTTGAACGTGATTCGGTTGGCGAACGCACCCGTGATCAGTGCGGGGGTGATCACCGCGAACATCATCTGGTAGGCGACGTGGACGATGAGGGGGATCCCCGGAGTTGGTGATGGCGTGTCGAGCGTGACGCCACGCAGGAAGGCCATGTCCAGGTTGCCGATGACTCCGCCGACGTCGCCGGAGAAGGTGAGCGAATATCCAACCGCGAACCAGATGATGGTCGTCCAGCCCATCGATACGAAGGACTGCATCATGATCGTCAGCACGTTCTTGCGGCTGACCAGGCCCCCGTAGAAGAACGCAAGCCCCGGGGTCATCAGCATCACCAGGCTGCTGCACAGCAGCATGAAGCCGGTATTGCCAGTGTCGATGGTCATCGGTCGTCTCTCCGGGATTGGGCAGCCGCATTCTGGGGAGCGCGCTGTGCTGGCGTCAATGGCTGAAACCGATGGAGAACCCCCTCGACCTCGTAAGCCATTAGCATCCGCCGGTGACCTCCGACGGGCGCCTCCTCTTCGCCACGCGCGTCGCCCGCATGTTCGGGTACGGCCTGCTCTCGGTGGTGCTGGTCCTCTACCTGGTGGCGCTTGGCGTCGACGGCTTCATGGTCGGGTTGATCCTGACACTCACCCTGCTCGGCGACGCGGCGATCAGCCTGTGGCTGACGACGCATGCCGATCGCCTCGGGCGGCGCCGGATCCTGACCGCCGGCGCGGGGCTCATGCTGCTGGCCGGAATCGTCTTCGCCATCGCCCACGATCCCTGGATCCTGCTGGTGGCGGCCACCATCGGGGTCATCAGCCCCAGCGGAAACGAGGTGGGGCCGTTCCTTGCCGTCGAGCAGGCCTCCCTCTCCCAGACCCTGCCTGACCGCGACCGGACGCGGATCTTCGGCTGGTACAACCTGGTCGGCTCGCTGGCGACGGCCAGCGGGGCCCTCGTGGCCGGGCTCGTCGCGCAGACGCTCCAGGGCTCTGGGGCATCCGAGATCGACTCCTATCGGGCGATCGTGATCGGCTACGCGTTCGTCGGGATCGTCCTGGCCGCCCTCTTCTGGCGGTTGTCACCCGCGGTGGAGGTCCCTGCCGCGGAGAAGACGTCGGTCGCCACCCGGCTGGGCCTGCATCGGTCGCGCGGGATCGTCTTCCGGCTCGCCGCCCTCTTCTCACTGGATGCATTCGCCGGCGGCTTCGTGATGCAGAGCCTGATCGCCTACTGGTTCCAGCAGCGCTTCGGCGCCGACCCTGCCGCGCTGGGCGCCATCTTCTTTGGGGCCAACATCCTGGCGGGGTTCTCGGCGCTGGCTGCCGCGCGGCTGGCCGCGCGCATCGGCCTCATCAACACCATGGTCTTCACCCACCTGCCCTCGAACGTTCTCCTGATCCTCGTGCCGCTGATGCCAACCCTGCCGCTGGCCGTGGGCGTCCTGCTGGCCCGCTTCGCCATCAGCCAGATGGACGTGCCGACCCGCCAGTCCTACACCATCGCGGTGGTGGACCCCGATGAGCGATCGGCCGCGGCCGGTGTCACCGGCATCGCTCGCAGCCTGGGCGCGGCGGTCTCGCCCTCGCTGGCCACCCCCCTGCTCCAGAGCGTGCCGCTGGCAGGGCTGCCGTTCATCATCGGCGGAGGCCTGAAGATCCTCTACGACCTGCTGGTGCTGCGCGCCTTCAGTGCCGTGCGACCGCCGGAGGAGCGCAGCTGACCGCCGTCAGACCTGGATCGGCGGCCCGAACCAGACGCTGGCGGCGATGATCACGTAGAGGCCGAGCAGCGCCAGCCCCTCGAGCCATGTGCTCTCACCGTCGAACACGATGAGCGCCGCCAGGATGGCCGAGAGCGCAACAGCCCCCAACAGGAGCGGGCTCAGCACCAGGGTGAGCGTGCCTGCCCCCACGAACAGGGAGACCAGGACGAGGGCAGGCGTCAGGGCGATCGCGACCTGCAGGCTGCTGTTCAGGATGATGCTCGCCGCGAGGTCCGACTTGTTGCGGATCGCCATCTGCACGCCAACGACGTTCTCGACGGCATTCCCGGCGATCGCCACGA
This sequence comes from Candidatus Limnocylindria bacterium, assembly GCA_036569405.1. Lineage (GTDB taxonomy): Bacteria > Chloroflexota > Limnocylindria > QHBO01 > QHBO01 > CF-167. Next base: position 8,011 of record DATCQR010000074.1, on the reverse strand, counting down.
TCACCAATCCGACAAACGCCTCCGAGATGCGCAGGCTTGCCATCGTCGGCCGCAGCGCCTCGACGAACAGGTCCGAGGTGAGGGCCGCACCACCCGCGCCCAGGAGCAGGACTGCCACCGTCAGCCCCAACGGCCAGATCGACTCTGGCGGGGCCGCCTCGACATCCGCGCTGGCGCCGACCCCGCCACCGATGGAGAAGGGGATCGAAGCGGCGAAGATCAGGAGCAGTACGATCGACACGATCACGCTCAGGTCCGTTGCATGACCGGCGTCCGGGGCCCCGGGAGCGGTGGCCAGCGTGGGGATCGCCAGGGCGGCGACAGCCAGCACCAGCAGCGTCGCCATGCTGCGAACCGCCGGCGCGTGGAACTGCTGCGTCCCGTTCTTGAGGCCGCCGAGCAGGAAGGCGAGGCCAAGCACCAGGAGGGTGTTGGCCAGGATGGAGCCGATGAGGGCGGTCTGCACCACGATCACCAGACCGGCCTGCAGGGCGAAGATCGAGATGAAGAGCTCGGGCAGATTGCCGAGAGCCGACTGAAGGATTCCGGTGGCCCTGGGTCCGAACCGATGGCCCAGCTGTTCCGTAGCGTGGCCGATCAAGGTGGCCAGGGCGGCCAGCGACGCCGCGCTCAGGACGAAGACGACGATGTGGCTGAGGCCGAGCACATTGAGGACGTACGCGGTTGCCATCGCGCCGAACGCCGCGAGCACCGTCAGGATGGTCGTACGCCCAAGGATCGAGGGGATTCGGGTCAGCGCGTACATCGGCCTGCGATTGTATGGCCACAGGTCGTTCGACCGAGGCCCACTAGACGAGGGCCGCTGGCCCAGGTCATTGGTCGCCCGACCTGGAAGGCCGGTACGTCGCGACCGATCTTCAGCCCTGACCGATGCCGGGACGTGGCCTCACGCTGGCTCCACGTTTCCGCTGCTGCCGTCGACCGTGACGCGCATCCCGGTCTGCAGTCGAGCCGTGGCGTCCCCACAGCCAACGACCGCGGGGATTCCGTACTCACGAGCGATGATCGAGGCGTGCGCCGCCGCGCTCCCCACGTCGGTGACGACCGCGGCCGCACGTGTGAAGAGCGGCGTCCACGCCGGTGCGGTGAGCGGCGCCACGAGGATCTCGCCGGCCTGCAACTGGTCGAACTCGTCAGGCCCGCGGATCACCCGCACCAGCCCGGTCGCGCGACCCGGAGACGCCGGTACGCCGGATACCAGGGCCTGGTCCGATGGACGGGCACCGATTAGTCCTGGGAAGCTGCCCCATACCCGCTGGATCATCGGGTTCACCCGGCCCACGAGCGGCGGCGGCACCAGGCGGGCCTGCTCCGTCCGCAGTGATCGTCGGCCGGCCACGTCGACGGTCGGTGACAGCGGCGCCCCGTCGAGCGCTGCGAGGGCCTCGGCCCGCGTAAGGAAGAAGACGTCATCGGGCTCGGCAATCATGCCGCGCTCCGCCAGCGCATCGCCGATCCGCAGAACCGCACGTCGCATCACCGGCCAGGCGATCGTCAGCTCCTCCGTCTGCTCTTCCCGAATCGGGACGAGGTGCTGCGCGTCTGCCAGCAGGCGGTGGAAGGACCGGAGTCGGCGTGGCGACGACGCCAGAGCCTCCAACGCGGCGGCCTCGGCCGCCTCCCTCGCCTCCACGACGCGGGCGTGATTCTTGGCCGGGGTGGTTGCCGTCGCCTCGAGCGGCATCGGAGCAAACCACCAATCGAGCGACACCATGCCCTGTCGCTTCAGATCGGCCGGCTGATCGAACCCTGCCAGGAGCGGCAGGTGACTGCCGCCCAATGACGGAGCCAGCTTGAGCCGATAGAACCGCGCGAGGTTCATCTCCATCTTGTATGCGGCACCGCTCAACGCCGCGATCCCACCGAAGTACTCGCCGGCGAGCTCGGCCAGCTCATCGATCAGTGACGGCAGGTCGGCGACGAGCAGTGTCTCGACGCTGCGTTCGGCATTGGCGACAGCCGCTCGGTAGCGCGGCTGCAGGTCCTCGCGCCACCTCCGCTCGAAGATCGGAAAGCTGAAGCGAACGGTCGGCGGAATGATCCCTGCGATGTGGCGAGGCGAGCGAATGGCCTTCACCAGCATGCCGGGCAGGCTGCGCCGGAAGGCGCCTCCAGAGATGAAGTTGATCGAGTAGAAATACCAACCGTTGACCACGACGTGGTACGGCCGCGGTGCGATCTGGCCGATCTCCTCGCGGAAGAACGCGTGCATGCGGTCCTCCATGGCCGTCAGCAGCCAGGACTCGAAGAGGCGAGTGACCGGTTCGCCGATCCACTCGCCGAATCGGAGCATCCGCGTGTACGCCCCGGGCGCGGTTGATTCCCACGACACATCCGGCGGGAGCGCCGTCATCGGCCGGGCCTGGACGATCCAAAGGATTCCGTCCGCGTCGATCGCCCATTCGATGTCCTGCGGGGTCCCGCGCCCAACCGCGATGCGCCGCGCCTCGCTCGCGACGGCCGCCGCCTGGCGACGATCAATCGCGCGCTCGGGCTGACGGCGAGGTGTGGCGACGGTTCCTTGCACGGTCCACTCGTCACCAACGGCGGCCCCGGACACCAGCCGATCCCCGGTGCCCCGCACCGCGGTAACGACAGCGGATTGCCGATCCCCGTTGATCGGATCGGCAGTGAGGACCACGCCGGCCGCGGCCGGCGCGACCATCCGCTGGATGATCACGGCCATGCGCCCGTTGGTGCCGGGCTGGTATTCGGCAGCACGCAAGGTCTGAGCACTGGCAAGGGTCTGTTCGGTCGCCGCCACGACCTCATCTGCGGCGACATTCAGCACCGATTCGTACATGCCGGCAAACGAGCGCTCGCTGCCATCCTCGGAGATCCCGCTCGATCGGACAGCAAAGGGGCCGGCGCCCAGGTCAGGCAGAGCCTCGTTCAGCAGGGATCGGCGCTCGTCGGCCGACATGTCGGCGGCCCCGGCGGTCAGGACGGCGCCATCGGGGACGCGGACGCCCGCCGCCAGGAGCTCGCCCAGGTTGGCTGCCTTGCCCCCAACCTCGGCGACATCGGCCATGCGCACGTCGGCGAGCCGTCGGATTGTTGCCGACCGGATTGTTGTCGCGTTCATGATCCCTTCCTCGAAGTGGCCGAGGCGATGACGGCGCGCAGGACCCAGTCCACGTCATCGGCCGCCTCGTCGACCGATGAGCCGAGTTGATCGCGCCACAGGCGCAGGGACGATGACGCGGTCAGGATCACCAGCAGGCGTGCGATCCGATCGCGATCCGATTTGGATGGCTTCGGCTCGATCGTGTCCGCGAGGCGGCGGAACAGCGCGACCCGATCCGGCATGTTGATCCGCCTCACTTCCTGGGCCGCCGGACTGGCCATGGCAGCCCGGGCGAGGTCGCCGAGCGAGTCGGTGCGTTCGAAATGCGCTCGCATGCCTCCCAGGAGCTCATCCATCGAGCGTGGCAGGACGAGTTCGTCGAGGCCTGCAATGCGCACGGCGTGTGCGTACACCGCCCCAAAGAGGTCGCGCTTCGTCGCGAAGTGGCGGTAGACGGTCGGCACTGACACGCCCGCCTCGCGCGCAACATCGGGCATGGACACGAATGCGACGCCGCCGGCCATGACCCGGCCGGTGGCATCGAGGATGCGCGCCCGGGTCTCTTCGGCCTGCTGGGCTCGGAGTTGGCTGCGGTAGGAGCGCGTCCCGGTGGCGATACGAGTCATATTGTGAATATAGGACTCGTGTCAACAGCCGATGGAGGGAGGGGACGACGGCCTTCGTGGCTCGCGTGAAGAGTGTCGCCACGACGGACGCCGCCCTTCGTATCTGGGCACTGGCGCAGGCTCACGGACTAACATGGCGCGACCGGGCGCGGCATGGGGCTCGTGCCAGCCAATGGTCCAGTTTTGGGGTTGAAGTGCGGGACGAGGAATTCGCGGTCCACAGCCTGGAGCAGTGCGCTCTCTTTGCCCACGTGCAGCCCGCGGGCCTGCGCATCCTGGCGGGAGCCATGATGCGGCGCCGATTCAGGCGTAACGAGGTCATCTTCCACCAGGGCGATGCAGGCGACTCGCTCCACGTGGTGGCGACCGGGGCCGTGAAGATCGTCCTGCCCTCGCCGGATGGTGAGGAAGCGATCATCGCCACTCTTCGGCCGGGCGACTTCTTCGGCGAGCTTGCACTCCTCGATGGCGCGCCGCATTCCGCCACGGCCACTGCCGTCGAGCCGGTCGACACCATGAGCCTCGCCCGCGCACCATTCGAGCAGCTGCTCGACGATGATCGCGGACTCCGAATGGCGCTCCTGTCCGGCTTGGCTGCGGAGCTCCGCCGCCTGACCGGGCAGGTGGAGGAGCTTCATTTCCTGGACCTCGCGGGACGGCTGGCCATGCGCCTCGTGCGCCTGTCCCGAGATCGCGATTCCAACGCCAACGGCGAGGTGCGCCTCGACTGGCCGTTCACCCAGTCCGACCTCGCCGCCATGATCGGTGGCACTCGGCAGAGTGTGAACAAGCTGCTCAGCCGCCTCATGGAGGACGGACTGGTGCTCATCGAGCACGACACGCTTGTCATCCACGATCTCGATGCCCTCGCGGAACGTGCTGAACGATGAGCTTGGTTGTCGGCAATTCGACACGAACCAAGTCGGGAAGGGGCTTCTCACCCGCGAAGATGGGACTTATCGTTCGGATCAACGGCGCTCGCAAGTAAGATGGGCGCGATCAACCAAGAGAATGAGAGGTTCACCGTAATGTCAGACCAGAACGATCCCAAGGACACCGAGGCCGATAGGGCATCCAAGCCGGCCACCGGCGAGGACACCGAGGGCCATCGCGCCTCCGTTCCTGGCCGGAGCGTCGACGAGGACACCGAGGGCCATCGCGCCTCGGTTCCTGGCCGGAGCGTTGACCAGGACGACACCGAAGGCCACCGGGCCTCTGTTCCCGGCCGCAGCATCGACGAGGACGACACCGAGGGCCACCGGGCTTCGGTTCCTGGCCGCAGCTGAGTGGTCGTCGATGACGATCTGACCGCCGCACTCACCGCCCTCAGGGCGGTGGGGCGGCGGTCTTCCGTTGCCCGCGGACTCCAGGGAGACGTTGAGCAACGTCTCCTGCAATCCATCGTAGACGCCACGGCAAGTCTCTTCGACGCAGAGGCGTCCTCGATCGCTCTCTTCGAGCCCGACCCGGATCGGCTCGAATTTCGCGTCGCCGCCGGGGCCCACGGCGCCGGCGCGGTCGGCCTCCAGGTAAAGCCTACCGAGGGCATTGCGGGGTTCGTCTTTTCAACAGGGCAGGCGCTCGCGCTGACCGATGTCGCCTCCGATCCGCGTTTCGACCTCGAGGCTGCCGAGCGCACCGGCTACGTACCTCGTTCGGTCGCTGCGGTCCCGCTCCTCGACGACGAGGGATCGGTGGGCGTGCTCCAGGTCCTCGACAAGCGCAGCTCGCCGAGCTTCTCGTTGCGGGACATGGAGCTGCTCGCCATCTTCGCCAGCCAGGCGACGACCGCCATAACTGCCACGCGCGTGCAGCGCGACACCGGGCGCCTGCTGGGCGAGGTCCTTCGGCAGATCGCGGACGGAACGATGACCGATGCGCATGTCGAGGCCCTGGTGTCAGACGTGACGCGCGGGCTCGACGACCATCCGGAGTCCCCTTTCTGGCGGTTGGTGGACCACGTTGCGTTGCTGCGCGGCCTGGGTGAGCGCGATCTCACTCTCGTGGGCGATATCCTCGAAGTGGTGGCGCGACACGCGCAACGAGCGCGTCGACGAGCGTGAGTGGTCTCGGCCTGGCGTGGTCGGAGCCCTTCAGCAATGTTTCGGGCCTTGCTCGCCGCATGCGGCTAAGGGGCATCTCACGAGATTGGGCGTGGGGCGGCTCCACGGGCGCTGGCGTGCGGGTGGGAATCGTCGACAGCGGCCTCGAGGCCGATCATCCCCGTCTCGCCGGCCGGGTGGCGCAGAGCGTGGCGGTCGAGCTCGTCGACGGAGATCCCCGCATTGTCCCGGACGAGAGCGGGGACCTCTACGGTCATGCAACTGCCTGTGGCGGGATCATCCTCGGGCTTGCGCCCGATGTGGAGCTCATCTCGATCCGGGTCCTGGGCGCCGATCTGCGCGGGAAGGGGACGGCCTTCGCTGCCGGCCTGGAATGGGCCATCGACCAGGGCATCGATGTGCTCAACCTCAGCCTCTCGTCGAAGAGCGAGTCCCTCTTTCCCGTCTTTCACGACCTGGTGGACCGTGCCTACTTCAAGGGCACGGTCCTTATCAGCGCCGCCAACAATGTGCCTGGGGCGAGCTATCCATCGCTCTTCTCCTCCGTCTTCTCGGTAGCCGCTCATAGCGAACCCGACCCGTGGCGCCTCTACTACAATCCGGCGCCGCCAGTGGAGTTCGGTGCCTGGGGAGTCGATGTTCCGATCGCCTGGAAGGATGGCGGTTCAACGGTCGCCACCGGGAACAGCTTCGCCGCACCACACGTTGCGGCGATGGTGGCGCTCATCCTCGCGAAGCATCCTGGGCTGACGCCCTTCGAGGTGAAGGCAATCCTGGCGGCGGTTGCCGACAACCCACGACGTGCCCGCGCGGTTGCCGATGCCGGCCTCGGGGAAGCAGTCGGCTGAGCGTTGTAGCACCGCGCTCAGAAGATCGAGCTTCGCGTCGAGGAGCTGGTCGTCACGGGGGCGTCGGGGACCGGCTTTCGATCGATTCTCCGACCGCGGTGGTGGCCGATTCGGCAGAGGTCCGACGGCCTATTGCCGCGTCCAGTCGCGCCAGGAACGGCTTCGCGCCCAGCCGAACGAGGGTTTCTCGAGCTGACTGTGCAGCGGCGCGGACCTCCGGATTAGATGGGTCGAGCAGGGTCGCCATGTCGATCCCGGTCAGCGCCTGGTCCCAGGGGAGCCCCGTGTCTTGCCAACCTCGCAACGCCTCGCGGTATAACGCCAGGGCATCCGCGGTGCGACCTTCCAGGGCGGCCAGCCCCGCTCGAATCGTCGTTCTGCGGACCTCCACCACCCGGCCGTGGAAGCCGGTCGCATCGAGTGCCGCGAGATCGGCCTGAACGGCCGCGACATCTCGATCCCATAGGGCAGGCCGCGCGGCCTGGTAGAACGATGATGGAGCCAACCACGCGATGAGCTCTGCGTTTCGCCGCCACGCGACGCGGGCGTCGTCGAGCCGCCCTTCGGCGAGCGCCGCGTTGGCCTTTGCGTCCTCGACAGGCGCGATGCGGTTCGATTCGGTATCGCCTGCGATCGCGAGCTCGAGCTCAGCGAGACCGTCGGCGACCGGCTCGCCGCGACAGGCATGGACGATGAGTGCGTTGCTGAGCAGGTCGATGCGGTGGGCCCGCTCGAGATTCTCCTCGGCGAGCCCGGTGTCAAGCTCGGCGAGTGCCACATCCCAGTCTCCTGCGAGGAAGGCGGTGTAGCCGACGTTGTTGATGAAGCGCAGCATCGAGGAGCGGTCCCCGACCCGGCGGGCGAGCGCCAGACCCTCGCGGAACCCATCCAGTGCGGCCGCGACGTCGATGTCGCCCTGGAAAAGGCCCCGCATGACGAGGGCATAGAGCCGGATGGCTTGCAACTCGTTGTCGCGGGCGAGCTCTTCCCCCGCTCGGATGACCCCGATCCCTTCGCGAACCCGCCCCAGACTCCCCAGCGCAAACCCTTTGGTCACCAAGGTAGCAGCGAGGATCTCAACCAAATCGCGGTGTTCAGCCGCATCGAGCACCCGCTCCGCGACCTCGATCGCGCTGCGATGCTCTTCGTTCGACGCGTAGGCTCGGGCGAGCCAACCGTCGAGGGCGACGACCACCGGATCCGGGGAGAGGTCCGCGAACTCGGCCGATGCCGGCACCAGCAGCGCCAGCGCCGCCTCCACCCGTTCGCCGCGCAACAATGCTTGGGCCAGGGCCGCCGTGGCGCGGGCAGCGGCGATGCGGTCGCCGCGCCGCCGATGGAGCTCGATCGCCCGCCGCAGGAGGGTCTCGGATTGGTCGTAGCGCT
>DATCQR010000073.1:0-6466 GCA_036569405.1 Candidatus Limnocylindria bacterium | reverse complement strand
GGTCAGCATGGAGCGCACCAACCTGCGAGCGCTGCGCCACCTGCCGGAGCCGATCGACCTCGCCACGCTCGATCTCTCCTTCACATCGCTCAGCCGCGTCCTTCCTGCCGTGGGCGCGCTGCTGCGAGGCGAGGGACAGGTGATCGCCCTGGTCAAGCCACAGTTCGAGGCCGGCCGGGACGCCATCCCGCGCGGCGGCGTGGTGCGGGACCCTGCCACCCACCGTGACGTGCTGCTGCAATTTGGCGCGGACGCCTCGGGGGCCGGTTTCTCGCCGACCGCTGTGATCGCCTCGCCGATCGTCGGCGCCGACGGCAATCGAGAGTTCCTGGCCCTGCTCCGGCCTGGAGACGGACCGGCGGCGCAATGGTCGACGGAGGTGGACAGGGTGGCGCCCTCGCCCGTATGACGAGCGCGCTAGGATGGCCGGCATGAAGCGCAAGCCGGCTGCGGCTGCCGAACAGCTGAGCGTCTTCGAGGAGCTGGCTGCCCTGCCCGAGCCGATCCACGAGCCGGCGCCCGACACCATGCGCCAGATCGTCTCGCTGCGAATGCCGGACGCCCTCCTGGAACGGGTCGAAGAGGTGGCCCGTGGACGCGGGGTGTCACCCTCCAGCCTGATGCGCGCCTTGATCGCGGCGGGCCTAGATCGGTCCTACGCCGCCGTCACCCCGGACGAGCTGACTGCCGAGCTGGCGGCCCTGCGCAAGGGGATCGACGAGATCGCCACGAGGCTGCGGACGAGCGAGTGAGCCGCTTCGGTTTTGCGTTCAACCCGACCAATCCGCAGGCCCGCGCCACGCTCGAGCGTGCACGAGCCTGGTGCGCTGCCAACGGAGTCGACGCCTGGGAGTCGGAGGCCGATGATGGCGACCGGATCACGGCCGAATGCACGGGAAGCGACCTCGTCTGCGTGCTCGGCGGTGACGGCACGTTCCTCCGCGCGGCGCGCGGGATCGGCGACTCCGCGGCGCCGACCCTGGGGGTCAACCTGGGGCGCGTCGGGTTCCTCGCCAAGGTAGAGACCGACGACCTGGAGCAGGCGCTGGCCAAGGTGGCGAGCGGCGACTTCGCGCTCGAGGATCGGTTCCGGATCGAGGCCACGCTGCAGCGGGCGAACGGCGAGCGTGAGCGGCACGCCTGCCTGAACGAGGTGGTCGTGGCGCGAGGCCCAAGGGTGCGCATGATCCAGGTCGAGGTCGAGGTGAGCGGTAGCCACCTGGCCACCTGGGTCTCCGACGGCGTGGTGGTGGCCACCCCGACCGGCTCGACGGCCTATTCGTTCAGCGCCGGCGGCTCGGTACTCGATCCGCGGCTGCGGAACATGATCATCACCTCGGTCGCCGGCTACCTGTCGCCACTGCGCAGTGTCGTGGCCGGGGAGGATCACGTCGTGCGGCTGATGCTGCGGCAGGCGGTCTCGGGTGCCACGATCAGCATCGACGGGCAATGGGATCTACCGATGGCGGTTGGTGAAACGGTGGAGGTGCGCGCGCTGCCGGTGCCGCTGCGCATGGTCGAGCTGAGCGGTGGCACGCCGTTCTACGACCTGCTGCGCACCAAGGCCTCACTGCTGCCGTACTGATCCGACGAATGGCCGACGCGGCCGTCGATCCGGCGCTGGACGCGGCGATCCGCGCGTTCCTGGACGAGATGCAGGTCGAGCGCGGCCTCTCCCCGTTGACCGTGGCCGCCTATCGACGCGACCTCGCCCAGTTCGCGGCGGTCGCCGGCACGGCCTGGCGCAACGACCCGGAGCCCGTGCGCGATTTCGTGAACGCGCTGCGGCGTGATGGGCGACGGCCAAGCACCCAGGCGCGCAAGGTGGCCGCCATCCGTAGCTTCTACGGCTTCGCGCTGCGCGAGGAGCTGGCCGACCGAGACGTGGCGGGCCTGCTGGATGCTCCGAAGGCGGGAAGCTACCTGCCGGATGTGCTGAGCGCGGAATCGGTCGCCAGCATTCTCGATGCGCCACCCTCCGACGACCCGGTCGGGATTCGCGATCGGGCGATCCTGGAGCTGCTCTACGCCTGCGGCCTGCGGGTCAGCGAGCTGACCGGCCTGGACACCGACCGGCTGGATCTTCCCGGGCTGCAGGTGCGAGTCATCGGCAAGGGAAACCGCGAACGCCGGGTGCCGATGGGGGACGAGGCCCGAGAGCGGATCCAGCAGTACCTCGCCGGTCCACGCGCGGCCTGGACCGCGGGACGGCCCACCCCAGCCGTCTTCCTCAGCCAGCGGGGAGCGCGGCTGGCGCGTGAATCGGTCTGGCGCCTGGTGCGACGCTGGGCTGCCGTCGCCGGGGTGCAGACGCGGGTCACGCCGCACACGTTTCGGCACAGCTTTGCCACCCATCTGCTCGAGGGGGGAGCCGACCTGCGGGTGGTCCAGACGCTCCTTGGTCATGCTAGCATCAGCACCACCCAGCTCTACACGCACCTGACCGGAGAACGCCTCCGCGAGGTCTACGCGCGGGCGCATCCCAGAGCCTGAGCAGAAGCGGAGCACTCTGATGAGTTACGCCCGGAACCTTCTCAGCCGCGGCGAGGAGGTCGTCTTCGAGAGCCGCCAGCACTGGTTCGCCGTGCTCGGCGCCACCTGGCTCTTCGTGCTCGGGGCGATTCTGGCCCTGGCGGTGCTGATCTGGAGCTCGACGAGCAATTCGACCCAGCTCATCCAGATCCTGCAGATCGTGTCGCTGGTGGCGCTCATCGTGTCCCTGGCGCTCATCGCCATCAAGGTGTGGTCCTGGCGCAACCAGGAGTACCTGGTCACCACGCGTCGGCTGATCAAGGCCGAGGGCGTCTTCAACAAGGAGATGGCCGATTCGAGCCTGGAGAAGATCAACGACGCGCACCTTACCCAGAGCTGGGTCGGCCGCATCTTCGACTTCGGCACGCTCGACATCCTCACCGCCGCCGACGAGTCGGCCGGGATCCAGGACTACTACATGCTGGCGGACCCGATCCGCTTCAAGATCGCGATGCTCAACCAGAAGGAGAAGCTCGAGCGGCCCGACCTGGCGCCGCCTCCTCGCATGCAGGCGAGCAGCGGCGCTCCGGCCATGCAGCGCGCCGAGCCGATGCCGCCGCGTGCCGGATCCGACCGCGTGGCGCAGGTCCCGATGGAGGCGTCACACTCTGCTCCACCTGCTGCCGCAGCGCCCGCAGCGGCTCCCTCCGCCGCCGACCAGCTGACGGCGACCCTCGAGAGCCTTGCCGCGCTTCGCGATCGCGGCCTCATCACGCCCGAGGAGTACGAGGCCAAGAAACGCGACCTGCTGGAGCGGATGTAGGTGGAGGAGCCTCGCCGCTCCCTCTCCGACGGGGTCTTCGGAGCGGAGCTGGAGCGGCGCATCGATGAGGCAGCAGCGGCCATCCGCGATCGCCTCGCCCTCACACCCGAGCTTGCGGCTCCTCGCCTGGCGATCGTCCTCGGCTCGGGGCTCGGGGGCGTCGCTGAGCTCCTCGATCCGCAGCCGCGGATCGTCATCCCGTACCGCGAGATTCCGAACGTCCCGGCGGCCGCGGTGGCCGGGCATGCCGGCGAGCTCGTGGCCGGCTTCGCATCGGGGATCCCGGTCCTGCTCCTCTCCGGCCGGGCACATGCCTACGAGGGCTGGTCGCACCGCCAGACGACCCTCCTGCTGCGAGCGTGCCTGAGCCTGGGGATCGAGACGCTGGTGGTGACCAACGCGTCGGGAGGGATCAATCCGGCCTTCGACCCCGGTGACGTGATGCTCATCGCCGACGTCATCAACCTGTCCGGCGACAACCCATTGACGGGGCCCAACCTCGATCGCTTCGGGCCGCGCTTCGTCTCCATGACCGATGCGCTCGACGCGGATCTGCGCACCCTGGCCCGGACGGCCGCGGAGCGGGCCGGGGTGGCCTTGCGGGAAGGGGTCTACCTCATGCTGGCAGGACCAACCTACGAGACACGCGCGGAGCTGCGGATGCTGCGTACCCTTGGCGCCGACGCCGTCGGCATGTCGACGGTTCCGGAGGTGCTGGTTGCACGACACCACGGAGTCCGAGTCCTGGGCTTCAGCCTGGTGACGAACAAGGCGACGCCGGAGATGGAGGGCGAGGTGACTCACGAGGAGGTCCTGGCAATGGGCCCGATCGGTGCCGCGCGACTCTCATCGGTCCTCAGTGAGCTCCTGCCGGAGCTCGGGTAGTGCTCTTTGGGTCGCTCTCACTGCCGGAGCTGGTGGGGATTGCCATCGCGTTGCTGGTGGGGATCACGTTCCACGAGTTCAGCCACGCATTCGTCGCGGACCAGCTTGGCGACCACCGCCCGCGGGCGCTCGGTCGGGTGAGCCTGAACCCTCTGCGGCACCTCGATCCGCTGGGCTCGCTCTTCTTCCTGCTCGCCGGATTCGGTTGGGGGAAGCCGGTGCCCGTGAACGCCTACGCCCTGCGGCCGGGACGCCAGGGACTCACCTTCGTGGCGCTGGCTGGTCCCATCGCCAACTTCACGGTGGCGGCGGTGCTGGCCATCATCTTCCGCGCGCTGCAGCTGGCGGGCATGCTGGACGCCCCCTTCGTGCGTGACGTGGTGGGGCTGACCGTCTACTTCAATGTCGCGCTCGGCCTCTTCAACCTGATCCCGATCCCGCCGCTGGACGGTTACAACGTGGTGCTGCCACTCCTTCCCCCGCGCCAGTCGTTCCTGGTCCAGCGCTACGCCCAGTACGGCTACATCGCGCTGCTCCTCCTGCTGGTGCTCTCGTATGGCCCTGGAAACGGCCCGCTGGGATGGCTCTTCGGCCTGGCTTCGACGATCGCGGGGCTGATGCTTGGGACATAGGGTCGGGCAGTTCATCGGCCACCTGACGGCCCGCGTCGCTCCGGGCGAGATCGAGCGGGCGCGCCCGCTGCTGCCCGACACGGGGTGGGCGCTCTTCTCGGCGATGCCGACCGCGGACCGGCGGCATGCCCTCGACGTCGCCGCACGACTGGCTGCCGTGGGCCAGCGAGATCCGGATCTGCTCGCCGCCGCGCTGCTGCACGACGCGGCCAAGGGGCACCGCATGCGACTGTGGCACCGGGTCGCGGGCGTCCTGCTGGAAGCGGTCGCGCCGCGCACGCTGGCCCGCCTGGCGTTGCCCGCCGAGCGGTCGTGGCGCTATCCGTTCCACCTGTACCTGCAGCACGCGGCGCTCTCGGCCGACGCGGCCCTTGCGGCGGGCTGCAGCCAGCGCACCGTGGCATTCATCCGGGGTTCCACCGAGCCGGCGGACGCGCCGCTGGCTGCGGCGTTGCGTCGCGCGGACGAGGGGCGCTGAGCCGATGCCGACCGAGCTCGACCCGATCGAGATCGCCCGGCCAGCGGTCGACGCCGTCGCTGTGCGCATCGCGGGCGCGACGGAGCCCGACTTCGAGGTGCAGCTGCCCACCTTCTCAGGCCCGCTGGCCGTCCTGCTGCACCTGATCGAGTCGCGCCAGCTCGAAGTCCTGACCGTGCCGCTGGCCGAGCTGGCGGACGCCTACGTCGCTCACCTTGCCGAGCATCCGGTCGACGCTGCCCAGCTTGCCGAATTCGTGGCCGTGGCCGCCCAGCTGATCCTCATCAAATCCCGCAGCATGCTGCCCGGTGAGGTGCTCCCGGTCGGCCCGGACGTCGCCGACGAGCCCGATGAGGAGGAGCTGCGCCGACGCCTGGTCGAGTATCGGGCCCTGCGGGACGTGGCTCGCGCCCTTGGTGAGCGGGACCTGGTGACGCCGATGCAGCGCCGCGAGCCCCGCGAATCGGACCTGCCGGTGGCCAGCCTGGCGCCCCTGCCGGTGGCCCTGCTCGCCGACGCGATGCGCGCCCTGGCCGCAATCCCCGAGCCGGAGCCGGCGCCACCCGAAATCATGGCCCGTGAGATCACGATCGCGATGCAGATCACGGTGCTTCGCGCCGCCCTCGCGGCCGGCGGTCGGGTCGTGCTCCAGCAGCTGCTGGCCTCCTGCCGTTCGCGCACCGAGGCCACGGTCACGCTGCTGGCCACCCTGGAGCTGGTAAGGCGCCGGCAGGTCCGAGTCAAACAGCGCGAGCTGTTCGGGCCGATCGTGCTCGAGACGCTGGCGTGACCGCCTCCGACGACCTCGGCGCCTTCCTGGAGGCGCTGCTGTTCATCGCCGAGCGACCGCTGACCGGTGCGGAGCTGGCCGACCTGGCCGGCGTGCAGCGGCCGCAGGCAGAGGCAGCACTTGCAAGCCTCGCCAGGGACCTGGCTGAGGGCCGACGGGGGCTTCGCCTGCAGCGTTTGGACGATGCCTGGCAGCTCGCCACCGCCCCAGAGGTCGGGGAGCGGCTGGCGGCCTACGCCGCCCGTGAGGAGGCGCGCCTCACGCCGGCGGCGCTCGAGGCGCTGGCGGTGGTGGCCTACCGCCAGCCGTGCACCCGCGGCGAGGTGGAGAGAGTGCGCGGCGTCGACTCCGACTACGTGCTCCGATCCCTCCTGCATCGGCGGCTG
>DATCQR010000072.1:0-7161 GCA_036569405.1 Candidatus Limnocylindria bacterium | reverse complement strand
GCAGCAGCCTGGTCATGCTGATGACCCCGGGGCTTGCGTTCTTCTACGGGGGCCTGGTCAGCCGCAGGAACGTGCTGACGATCATGATGCAGTCCTTCGTCTCGATGGGCTGGACGACCGTCATCTGGTTCGCGGTCGGCTATTCATTGACCTTCTCCGGCGACGTCGGCGGCGTCATCGGCAACCTGGACATGGCCTTCCTGCGCGGCGTCAGCCTGGATACGCCATTTCCGGGCACCCAGATCCCACTCCTCGTCCACGTGGCATACCAGATGATGTTCGCGATCATCACCCCCGCGCTCATCACTGGCGCCTTCGCCGGCCGCATCACGTTCAAGGCGTACCTCGCATTCCTGACCCTCTGGCTCCTTTTCGTCTATTTCCCCTTCGCCCACATGATCTGGGGCGGCGGCCTCCTCCAGAAATGGGGCGTCCTCGACTTCGCCGGGGGGATCGTGGTTCACAACACTGCCGGCCTGGCGGCCCTGGCATCGGTCCTGTACGTCGGACGCCGCAAGGTGAAGGACTCCGGTGCGCACAGCATCCCCCTCGTCGCCCTTGGCACAGGACTGTTGTGGTTCGGCTGGTATGGATTCAATGCCGGCAGCGAGTTCAAGGTCGACGCGGTCACAGCGGTCGCCTTCCTGAACACCGATGTCGCCGCATCGTTCGCGGCGATCACCTGGCTTCTGATCGGCTGGTGGCGGGAGAAGCGGCCGACCTTCGTGGGGCTGCTGACCGGCGCCGTTGCAGGCCTGGCGACGATCACGCCAGCCGCCGGGTACGTCTCGCCCGTCACCGCGGTGATCATCGGGATCGCGGCAGGGGCCGTCTGCTTCTTTGCGGTGGCCCTCAAGAACCGCCTCCAGCTGGATGACGCGCTGGACGTCTGGGGAGTCCACGGCGTCGGCGGCTTCCTGGGGATCGTGCTGCTGGGAGTCTTTGCCACGACCGCCTTCAATCCAGCCGGAACGGATGGGCTCATCGCGGGCAATGGGTGGTTCTTCCTCAAGCAGCTGGTCGCCGTGGCCGTCTCATCGGTGTGGGCCTTCGGCTTCACCTACGGGATGCTATGGCTGATCGACCGATTCACCCCGGTCAAGGTCGAGGAATCGGCCGAGCAGAGCGGCCTGGACGCTGCGCTTCACGGGGAGACCGCGTACCTCGAAACTGGCTGACCCGCCTACGGTTCGACGGAGTACCGTTCGGCGGTGAGATGCCGCAGCCTGCTGGCCGCGCTGTTCCTCCTGGCGGCGTGCGGCAGCCCAATGTCGCCGACCCCGTCGGTGGTCCCGTCGGCAACGCTGGCTCCGAGCCCGACTGCTGCGCCGACTGCGACGCCGCAACCAACGGCCACGCCCCCGCGCGTGACGGTCGGGCAGGTGGCACGGGTCATGGTCGCCGATCTGCAGGTGAAGGATCAGCCGCCCCAATTTGCAAGCTCCCAGCAGGTCGGCGTACTGGGGCAGGGCGAGCTGGTGACCGTGACCGACGGCCCGAACGTCGTCGCGGACCAGAGATGGTGGAAGGTCGAGGTGGCTGCCCTGGTCGGCTGGGTCCCCGATCTCGTCGCTGGGCAGGCTGCCCTCCTGGATGTCGCGGAGCCGGCGGCACGCGACTGGAATGTATGGGCCGCCACCACCAGCTCGACGCTCCCCGCCGCTGTCGCGTCTCTTCCCGCGCGGCTCTACGTCCCGAACGAGGCGGACGGCACCGTCACGGTCGTGGACGTGGCCAAGCGGTCCGTGATCGACGTACTGCGAGCGGGGGTCCTGCCGGAGCACGTGACGCCGGACTGGGACCTGTCGCGGCTGTATGTGAGCAACTACGGCTCAACATTCATGACCGCCATGGATGCCCAGACAGGCAAGCTCATCGATCCAATCCAGGCGCCGTTCGCGTACAACCTGTACTTCACACCTGACGGGACGACCGCCATCGTGATGGCCGAGGAGGTCGATCGGGTCGACTTCTACGATCGCGCCACCTGGCAGCCCCTCGGTCAGCTGCCGATCCCCTGGCGCGGCATCGACCATGCCGACTTCTCGGCAGGAGGCCGATACCTGATGGCCAGCACCGAATACGCCGGCCACGTGCTCAAGATCGATGTCGTGACCCGATCGATCGTCGGAGACCTGCAGGTCGGCGGGCTGCCGATCGACACCAAGCTGTCGCCGGACGGGCTGGTCTTCTACAACGCCAACCAGGGCCGCCACGGGGTGTCGATCATCGACCCGATCAAGATGCAGGAGATCGCCTTCCTGCCGACCGGGACGGGGGCGCACGGCATGGCCATCAGCCGCGATACAAAGTCCCTCTACGTCAGCAACCGGCTGGTGGGGACCATCTCCGTGATCAGCTTCGCCACCCGGCAGGTGGTCGCCACGTGGGCGGTCGGGGGCACGCCGGACATGCTGCAGGTCTCCCCGGACGGCACCGAGCTGTGGGTGAGCAACCGCTATGGAACGACCGTTACGGTGATCAACACCGCCACGGGAGCCGTCATCGACACGATCGAGGTTGGGCGGCAACCCCACGGCTTGACCTATTTCCCGCAGCCGGGCCGGTTCAGCATCGGTCACAACGGCGTCTACCGATAGAGGCACCCCGCCGACGCCGTCTCAACCGTCATTCGACGACGATAGCCACGATCGAGGCGACCTGCGTATCGGTTTCCCCACCGATCGCGTATCCCACTCCGCCGACGACAGCCAACGCGAAGTCGGAGGCCGGCTGCGGCAGACGAGCCACCAGCTGAGTCGCGCCCGTTACGGCGTCGAGCTGCCAGATGGCGTCTTGCGCAGCGCCCGCGCTTCGGCCGCCGACGACGAATATCCGTCCGTCAATGATCATCGCTGATGCATGGGAGATCGGTCTTGGCATCTGCCCGATCACCTGCACCTCGCCAGTCGCGATGTCGACCCGCTGAATGTCCCTTCTCTCGCCGGCCGCCCCGGCTCCGCCGATCACATAGATCCGTCCGCCTGTCTCAGCCACGGCCGCGTACCGGACGGCTGAAACGAGGCTCGCCACGGCGCGAAAATGAACACCATCATCGGTCGCGAGAATCTGTCGGGCCAGCGCACCGGATGCCCCACCCCCCACGACGTATGCAGAAGTGCCGATGGCAACGGCACCCAGGTCAGCGCGAGCGGTTGGCAGGTTTCCGACCACGCGAGCAGCGCCAGCCAGATCAACCTGTTGCACGACGGACGTTGGGGCTGCACTGCCGCCACCGAAGACCATCATGGCGCCATCGAGGGCGACGCCAGCGGCGTCGTGAACTGGCACCGCCAGTTCGCCCAGAGCGCCAATCTGGCCTCCACCCGGATCAAACGCAAGAATCTCACCCGTCGTCGAGCCGGTTGAGGCAAAGCCGCCATAGATGTCGATGCTGCTGCCGACAACGATCGCGACAGAACGACTCAGCCCGGTCGGGAGACGAGTCGGCAGCGCCGTTGCGTGAACCACTGCCCACACGGGGCTGGCGCCGGTCGTCGCCGGTGCTCCAGACGCTCCGGTCCCCTTCGCGAGCGGGCTCGGACTCGAGGCCGGCCGCGCTGTCGTCGATCCCAGGGGCGTTAGTGACGAGGGAGGCGTGACCGGACCGCACGCGCTCATGACCGTCGCGCCAATCGCGACCAGCGTCGCCAGCAACCGGGATCGAGCCCGAGGATGAGCCGGCGGTGTCTCGCTCAGCCGATCACCTCCGCTGCGCGGAGCGCGGCGATCTCGCCCGCGTCGAGCCCCGCCTCCTGCAGGATCCCGTCGGTGTCTGCCCCCAGGCGCGGCGGTGTTGCGCGCAATGGCAGGCGCTGCCCATCGATCCGGATCGTGGCCGGGGCCAGTCGCATGCCATCGCGTGCCTGGCTCCACTCCCCGTCATGCGCCGCCTCCATGGCCGCCAGGGCCTCGCTGACCGAGTTGACCGGGCCGGCCGGTACATCGGCCTCGGTCAGGGCGCCGACGAGCTCGTCGCGCGACCAATCCCCGATGCGCACGGCCAACAGGGAAACGAGCCCGTCGCGTCCCGCGAGCCTGCCCTCGTTGCTGGCAAAGCGCGAGTCCAGCTCCAGGTCGAGCACGGCGAGCAGGCGCGAGAACTGCGCATCGTTGCCGACCGCCACCACCAGGTGGCCGTCGCGAGCAGCGAAGACCTGGTACGGCACGATGTCGGGGTGACCGGTCCCCCAGCGGCGCGGCTCCTCGTCCGTTGCCAGGTGATGCCCCAGCACGTTGGTCAGGCTGGCGACGCCCGACTCGATCAGGCTGACCGAGGCGTGCAGTCCGCCCTCGCGGCCGCGCTCTCGGGCAACCAGCCCGGCCAGCGCACCGATTGCGGCCTGCAACCCCGCATTCAGGTCCAGCAGCGCGACGCCGACCTTCATCGGGCCGCCGTAGGGATCGCCCGTGACCGACATGAGCCCGCTGAACGCCTGCGCCACCAGGTCGTAGGCGGGGCGCTCAGCGGCGTCGCCCTCTCCCGGGAAGCCCCCGATGGTCGACACCACGAGGTGCGGATGCGCCGCGCGAAGGCGATCAGCATCGAGGCCGAGCTCCGTGGCGACTGACGGCTGGTAGTTGTGCAGGAGTACGTCGCACATGGCAGCGAGGCGGTCGAGCAGGGCGCGGCCCGCATCGGTCTTGAGGTTCACGACCAGGCTGCGCTTGTTGCGGTTGACCGATGCGAAGTACGCGCTCCGCCGGCCCGCCGGGTCGCCCCAGTACGGCGGTCCCCAGCCGCGCGTCTCGTCGCCGTTCGGCGGCTCGAGCTTCCAGATCTCCGCTCCCAGGTCGCCCAGCAGCATGCTGGCGATGGGCCCGGCGTAGACGCGCGAGCAGTCGAGCACGCGGATGCCGGCGAGGGGCAGCGCGGCGTCCACCGGCGTCCCCTAGCCCGCGCTCAGCAGGACGTGGCGGCCGCTGCGGCGGCGGAGGCGGGCAAGCGTCGGCCCGACCACCCGTACGCCGCAGATGCCACATCGAGTCCAGCGCCCGTCGCGAATCAGCCGGACCGTGTGCTCGCCAACCAGCACGCGCACGGGAGCGCGCAGCCGACGCCTCTCGCGCAGCGCACCCCGTCGACTGAGCCACGCGGTGTCGGCGCCTGGGATCCCCAGCGCTCGCGCATGCCGTAAGGCGCTCGGATACCGGCCGCCTTCGCGGGCCAGGACCTCGCCATCGGGGACGCCGTGGCGCCGGTACAGGTCGAAGGCGATGGCGTAGAACCGCGCATCGTGATGCATGACGCGTCCTCGGCGGCGTCGCGACCCGGGGCCGAGCCAGTGAGCCAGCTCGTGGAGCAGCGTCAGGCGCTGGTCAAGCTGATCGGTCCCGGCAGTGACGGACACGCTGCCCGCCGACCGACGTGTCATGCCCGAGGACCCCGAGCGCCGCGCGTGTCGCCATCGAATCATCGGTTCTGCCACGCCCGCGGCCGCGCACTCGCCATGCACGATCTCGCTGGCCCAGGGAGGAGCCATCAGCAGCGACGGCCTCGCGTGCGAAGCAGCTCCCCGAGCTCACGCAGCCACGCCTCGAGCTCTGGATCGGCGTACGAGTAGGCGTCGTATGTGTAGCCCACCATCGCCGCGCCATGGGTCGCCGCATACTCGGCGGCCGACTGGGTCCTCCACGGGAAGAACGCGTGCGCGCGAGCCTCGCGCTCGGGGTCGGCCTCGGGCCGCCCTTCCGCCGCAACGCGGGCTTCGTGGCGCGCGCGCCATCGGTCCGTCAATCGGTCCAGGCGCTGCCGGCGCGAGTCGGTCATCGAGCGGGGCCGTCGGCCGATTGCGTGCCGACCTCGTACAGGCCGAGCCGGGCGATGGCTCGCTGCAGCCAGGCGGGTGCCCACCAGTTGACGCGTCCCATGATTCGCATGAAGGCGGGCACCAGCAGGCCGCGCACGATCGTCGCGTCGATCAGCACGGCGAGCGACATCGTCACGCCCAATGCCTTGATCGAAGTGATGCTCGACATCCCGAACGCGGCGAAGACGGCGACCATGATCAGTGCGGCGCCGGTGATCATCCCGCCGGTGATGCCGATCCCCTCGGCCACCGCGCGGGTGTTGTCGCCGGTGGCGAGGTAGCGCTCGCGAATGCGCGACAGGAGGAGGACCTCGTAGTCCATCGACAGTCCGAACAGGATCGCGAACATGATGATCGGCTCCCACGCGCCAATCGTGTGGGAGGTCTCGAATCCGAGCAGGTCCTTGAGGTGTCCCTCCTGGAAGATCCAGACCAGCGCCCCAAAACTGGCCGTGACGCTGATCAGGCTCATGACGACCGCCTTGACCGGCAGGAAGACCGATCCGAAGGTCAGGAACAGGACGACGCTGGTGACGAGGACGACGATCAGGATCGCGATCGGCACCGATCCGCGGAAGCTGCGCATGAAGTCGGCAGAGCGGGACGGCAGGCCGCCAGTGAGGATCTGCGTCCCATTCGGAGGCGAAATCGAGCGGATCTTGTCGACGAGGGCGCGACCGTCGTCGGAATCGGGGACGTACTTCGAGAAGACACGCAGCTTGGTCGTGTCACCCCCAACCCACGCCGCGACGTATTCATTGAGGGCCGCCAGCCGCTCCGCCTGAGGTTGTGCGAGCAGGGCGAGGTATTGCTGGTCTGTCATCCCTGGCGGAGGCGTGAGAGCGCTCTCCACAGCATTCACCTGCGGGTCGATGGATCGGATGAAGCGCGTGTACTCCGCGATGGCCGCTTGTCGCTCCAGCGAGAGGATGCCATCCAGGTCGACCCCTGGCCAGGTCATGACCACCGCGATCGGGTCGCTCTCACCGCCGGGGAACTTGTCGGCGATCACCTCGAAACCGATCCGGGATGGAACCGGCGGGAGGTCGGCGAGGTTCTGTCCCGTCGAGAGCTGGATCCCCAGGAACGGCGAGCCGGCGACGAGCAGGATCGCCAGCACGGGGATCGCGACGAGCAGTGGCCGGCGCATGACGCGGGCGGCGATCCAGGCCCAGACGCCGTGCCCCTGGCGCCGGTCGGCAGCGTCCGCGTCGTCCTCGATCAGGCGCAGCGAGCGTGGGAGCGGCACCCGCAGCCGGTTGACCCGGGGGCCGAGCAAGGCCAGCAGCGCAGGGAGCACCGTCAGCCCGAAGATAAGCGTCGACAGCACCGTCAGGATCCCGCCCAGCCC
>DATCQR010000071.1:0-5843 GCA_036569405.1 Candidatus Limnocylindria bacterium | reverse complement strand
TTGACGTTGTTCTTGAGCTCGACGCCGAGCGGCCCGTAGTCCCAGAAGCCGCCCATTCCGCCATAGATCTCGCTCGACGGGAACACGAAGCCGCGGCGCTTGGCGAGGCTGACGATGAGCTCCATGTTCGGCGCGGGCATGGCGGCGAGTCTAGCGCAGCCGATCGGCTTGGCTGCCGAACTCAGGACGATCCAGGCTAGGCCGGCGCCGGGATCCCTCGCAGGGCGACCTCGTCGAGGAAATCGCGGCTGCGCAGCTCCCGTTCGAGCACCGCCGAGACGCTCGCATGGAGGAGATGCTCGACCTCCCGCTGCGTTGGGCTCGACAGACGCAGCCGAAGGACTTCGGTCAGCGGGGAGCGCTGCAGATAACGCATCACCTTCAGTGCCGCGGCCGAGATCTGCCGCGTCCCGAGCGCGGTGTGGGTGCACTCGGGCCCGATGACGCCTCCCGCCACCGGGGAATAGGCGTTTCCGTCCGGCTCGATCTCGACTCCGCAGTCAAGGCACTGCCCGAGCTCTGGGCGGAAGCCCATCGCCTCGAGCAGGTGCAGCTCGAACCAGCGCGCGACGACCTCGCGCGACACCGCTTCGGGGGCGGCATCGAGCGCCGCCAGCGCCTGGGCGAGCAGCTCGAAGGCCTGGTGCGATTCGGCCGACCCCTCGCAGAAGCGGTCCGCCAGCTCGACCACATACCAGGCTGCCGCGGTCGAATAGAGATCGTCACGCAGGCCCAGGTGCGGATCCTCCAGCGAGGCCTGGGTGACGACGTCGAAGGTCCGCCCTACGGCCAGCACCAGGTGGACGTCGCTGAACGGCTCGAGCCCGCCCCCCAGCCGGGAGCGTGGCCGTCGGATCCCCTTGGCGATCACACGCAGCTTGCCGAGGCGCGGCGTCAGGACCGTCAGCACCCGATCGGCCTCGCCGAGATCCATGCTGCGCAGCACGATCCCCTCGGTCTTGTAGAGGCGTGCCCGGCTCACGGGCGGATCGACCTCGGGTACCCTTGGGTCGTGGAAGTCATGAGCCAGTTTAACGACCTGCTGGTGGAGATCGAGGACGAGATGCGGTCCGTCATCGGCGAGCGCGACGGGAGCGCCCGACCCCTGTACGAGATGCTCGCCTACCACCTCGGGCTCGACCAGATGGAGGGGCCGCGCGGCAAGCGGCTGCGGCCACTGCTCGGCCTGCTCGCCTTCAAGTCGTTCGGCGGCGAGTATCGCAAGGCGCTCCCCGCAGCGGCGGCGGTCGAGCTCGGACACAACTTCAGCCTGGTCCATGACGACATCGAGGATTCCGATCGCGAGCGGCGGCATCGGCCCACCCTGTGGGCGCTATGGGGCGTGCCGCTGGCCATCAATGCCGGGGATGCCCTCTTCGCACTCTCGCGGCTGGCCCTGTATCGGCTGATGAAGGAGGAGGAGTACGAGCCGCAGAAGCTCCTCGACGTGATGCGCGTCTACGACGAGACCTGCCTGGCCCTGTGCGAGGGCCAGTACCTGGACATCAGCTTTGAGCGCCGCACCGATGTGACCGTCGACGAGTACCTGGAGATGATCTCCAAGAAGACCGCCGCGCTGATCGGCGCCTCGATCGAGACGAGCGCCATGATGGCCAGCGACGACGAAGAGGTGATCGGCGCATACCATCGGCTGGGACGGGACCTGGGGATGGCATTCCAGATCGCCGATGACCTGAAGGGCAGCTTCTGGGCCAGCGCCGACTCGGGCAAGGCGGCGGCGGGCGACATCCGCAAGCGCAAGAAGACGTACCCGGTGGTGTGGGCGATGCGGAACGCGGCCGCGGCTGACGTCGCGCGCCTGATCGCCATCTACCAGCCGGTGATCCGGGCCACCGATGGCTCCGGCCCACCCGACGGTGATGTACCGATGTCGGAGGAGCTGACCGAGGAGGTGCTCGAGATCCTGGAACGCTCCGGCGCGCGCGCTGCGACCGAGCAGGAGGCTCGGCGCTACCGGGACCTGGCCCTGGTGGAGGCGCGGTCGCTTCCGGTTCCGCCCGAGCGCCTCGAGGACCTGCGCACGCTCGTCGAGAGCATGATCAGCGCCTAATCGGCGTCGGCGGCCGCCACCTCCCCCGTCTCCGATTCCGGCTCGCGCGGCCGGGTGGCGATCACCTTGGCGATGCGGCGCGGCTCGGCCGCCTCGACCGTCAGCGTCACGTCGCGGAACGGCACCACGGCGCCCGGCAGCGGGATGCGTCCGACGCGGTGGACGATGAATCCGCCGACCGTGTCGTACTCGTCTTCGTCCTCCTCCTCGGTATCGGAGAGGTCGAACAGGTCGCGCAGGTCATCCATGCTGACCCGCCCGTCGACGCGGAAGGCGACCTTGCCCTCCTCCTCGAGTGGCTCCACCAGCGACTCCTCGCGGTCGTACTCATCCTCGATCTCACCGACGATCTCCTCGACCACGTCCTCGAGCGTGATCAGGCCGGCGGTGCCGCCGTACTCGTCAACGACAATCGCAATGTGCCGCTTGGTGACCTGCATCTCGTGCAGCAACTCATCGACGGCCTTGGTCTCCGGCACATAGACCGGCGGGCGCGCCAGCTTGCGGATATCGATGTCTGGGGCGCCTCCGCCATTGCCCTTCAGGTACGGCAGCAGGTCCTTGGCGTAGAGGATGCCGATGATGTTGTCCAGGTTCTCCTCGTACACCGGAACGCGGGAGTGACCCGCCCGCACGATCAGGTCCAGCACCTCCTCCATCGGATCGTTGACGTCGACCGCGCGAATTCCGATCCGCGGCACCATCACCTCGTGGACCTGGGTATCGGCGAGCTCGATGACCCCGTGGATCATCTCCTTCTCGTCCTCCTCGATGCCGCCCTGCTCGCTGCCGGTCTCGACCAGCATCTTCAGCTCCTCGGTCGAGAGGTAGCCCGCCTGTGGCCGGTTCTTGCCGCCGAGCGCGCGCACGAGGAATCCGGAGATGAGGCTCACGAGCCAGACGAACGGGCTGAGCAGCCTCCCCATGAAGGCGATGGGCCGGGCCACGGCAAGCGCGAACCGTTCCGTGAAGCTGAGCGCCAGGGTCTTCGGGGCAAGCTCACCGATCACGATCGTCACGAGCGCGATGATCATGGTGGTCAGGAGGAACGCAATGGTCGGCGCCGCCTCCTTGATCGGTGCCCACGGGATCAGCCGAATGAAGTCCGCCACAGGGCCAGAGAACGAAACGGCGCCAACGGCGGATGCCAGGAAGCCCAGGAACGTCAGCGCCACCTGGATCGTCGCCAGGAATCGGGACGGGTCCTCCAGCAGCCGTTCGGCGGCCTTGGCGGAACGATTGCCCTCGCTGGCGAGCTGCGTGATGCGATACCGCTTGACCGTGATCAACGACAGCTCGGAGGCGGCAAAGAAGCCGCTGACCACGACCAGCACCCCGACGATGAGCAGGGCGAGGACGGGGTTCACGGTGGCGCTGCCACCAACGCCTGGCTCAGGCATCAGAGCGGGGCTTGCCGCCCCCTGGGTCCGGGTTCCGATCAGCGGCAACTTCCGTGCGCCGTCGGCGCGTCCCGATCCGTCGCGCCGGCATGCCGACGACCGTCTCGCCGGCCGGCACGTCGCGGGTCACGACCGCGCCCGCCCCGGTGCGTGCCCCGGGCCCCACGCTGACCGGCGCGCGCAGCATCGTGTCGACCCCGATGAACGCCCCGTCGCCGATGTTGGTCCGATGCTTGACCTTCCCATCGAAGTTGGCGGTGATCGTCCCGGCGCCGATGTTCACCGCCTCGCCGAGATCGGCATCGCCGAGGTAGCTGAGATGATGGATCTGGCTTCCGGCGCCGACGCGGGTCATCTTGAGCTCGGCGAAGTTGCCGATGCGGCAGCCCGGCCCGATCTCGCAGCCCGGCCGGAGGTGGCTGTACGGCCCGATCTGCACGTCCTCGGCCACGACCGATGACTCGACCACGCTGGACCAGATCGTCGTTCGCGCTCCAATCTTCGAATCGAGGACCTGGGCCTGGGGACCGATCACCGCTTTGGGGCCGATCGTGGTGGCGCCCGCCAGGATCGTCCAGGGCTCGATCCTGGCGTCCTCGCCGATCTGAACGTCCGCGTCGATGAAGGTGCTCGACGGATCGACGATGGTGACCCCGTCGCGCATGTGGCGTTCTGCGATCTCGCTGCGGAGGACCCGCTCGGCAGTCGCCAGCCCGGACCGGTCGTTGATCCCCATCGC
The DNA here is from genome assembly GCA_036569405.1 of Candidatus Limnocylindria bacterium. Classification (GTDB taxonomy): domain Bacteria; phylum Chloroflexota; class Limnocylindria; order QHBO01; family QHBO01; genus CF-167. Next base: position 1,633 of record DATCQR010000071.1, on the reverse strand, counting down.
CAGCTCCGCTCGCGGCGCGTTGACCACGACCACGCTGCGGCCGCTCGAGACCGCGATCGCCACGAGGTCGGTCAGGTAATGCTCGCCGGAGCGTGAGGCAGGCACGGCGCCGATGTTGGCCCGCAGCCATCCGGCGTCGAAGCAGTAGGTCCCGGCATTGACCTCGCCCAGCTCGAGCACCCGCGCATCGGCGTCGTTCTCCTCGACGATCGCCTCGACCGAGCCACCGGCATCGCGCACGACGCGGCCATAGCCACTCGGATCGTGGGGCCGCGATGCAAGGAGTGCGATGCAGGCGTCTCCGGCGGCCTGTGCGGAGAGGAGCTCCTCGAACAGCACGGCCGGCACCAGGGGCGCATCTCCCATCGCCACCACGACCTGCTGCGTTCCGGGGTCCAGCCGCTCGAGGCCGATGCGCACTGCATCGGCGGTCCCCCTCTGCGGCTCCTGTCGCACGGTCGTGGCGGTGCCGCCGACGACCGCCTCGACCTGCTCGCCATCATGCCCGACGACGACCACCAGCTGCTCGATCCCGGCCTTGTCCAGCGCAGCGAGAACATGGCCGAGCATCGGTCGCCCGGCCAGCGGGTGGAGCACCTTTGGCAGGTGGGAACGCATCCGCGTGCCCTGTCCGGCGGCCAGAACGACCGCCGCTCTCCCTGTCACGATCGTGCAGGCTCCTCGTCAGAGGCGAGCGCGATCATCTCGATCTCCACCAACGCACCCTTCGGCAGTGCCTTGACGGCGATCGTCGAACGGGCCGGGAATGGTGGCGACAGGTGACGGGCGTACACCTCGTTGACCGCCTGGAAGTCACCCATGTCGACCAGGAAGATGGTGGTCTTCACCACGCGGTCGAAGCTCGAGCCGGCCGCTGCCAGGACCGCGGCGAGGTTGCGCAGCGCACGATCGGCCTGGGCCGCGACGCCGTCCGCCAGCGCTCCGTCAGAGGGCTCGGCCCCGACCTGCCCGGCGGTGAAGACGAAACCGCCGACGCGCATTGCCTGGCTGTATGGGCCGATCGCGGCGGGCGCGGCATCGGTCAGGACCTCGTCGCGGACCGTCATGACTCCTTTATCGAGCATCGGGCCTCGATCATCCCATGCTCGGCGTCGTGGCGCCAGCATCCTGCGGCGCCTCGCCGAGCTCAAGGATCTCTGCCGGCTTTCCGCGCACGCGCGTCAAGGTGACACGCACCCCCGTCCTTCGGAGGCCGGCCGCGATGGCCGCCGCGCGCTCGGGGTCGTCGGTGAGGGCGAAGATCGTGGATCCCGAACCAGTGAGGTGGGGCTCGGCCCCGGCCTCCGACACCTGCCGCATCAGGTCACCGAGCTCTGGGCGCAGGCGCAGCGCCGGCGCCAGCAGGTCATTCCCGTTCGGTCGTGCCGCAGCGAGGTCGGCCGAGCGAAGCTCGTCGAAGACGGCGGCAGTCGACAGGCCGAAGCCAGGGTGCACAAGGATGGCATGGTCGGGCGCGGCGGCACCCAGCGGCTGCACCACCTCGCCGATGCCCGTCACCAGAGCCGCTGCGGCTCCGGCGGCGAAGAACGGCACGTCGGCGCCGAGGCGGCAGAGTGTGGCGAGATCGGCGGGGGTTGCCGCATCCGGCGCGGCCGACGCCCGTCGACCGAGG
>DATCQR010000070.1:0-2371 GCA_036569405.1 Candidatus Limnocylindria bacterium | reverse complement strand
GGCGGAGGCAACCCGCCTCTTCACCCTTGCCGAGTCGCTTGGCGCGGTCGAGTCGCTGATCGAGCTGCCGGCGCTGATGACCCATCTCTCGGTCGCCGGCTCGCCACTCGAGGTGCCGGCCGGGCTCGTGCGCCTGTCGGTGGGGATCGAGGCGGTCGAGGACCTGCTCGCCGACCTGGAGGCGGCGTTGCAGGCAGCGTCCGAATAGAAGATGCCCGACGAGCCCCAGCCACAGCTCCCCGAGGATGGGCCGACCAGGCTGGTCGAGGGCAACGATGGCGAGCTGGTCGAGCGCCTCTCTGGCGGGACCGCGACGCTACTGCTGGTGTGGCTGATCGGCGTCGGGGCGGGGAGCGCGCTGCTGGCGGCCTGGCTGCTGGCCGGATTGGTTCTGCAGCTGCGTCTGGGCACGGAGCACCTCCTCGGCGCACCGGGACTCTACGTTTCGCTGTACGGCGCGACCGGCCCGACCGTCCTGTGGATGACCGGTCGCGCGCAGGGCCGATCCCTGGGCTGGTTCGTGGTGACCGCTGCCAAGATCGGGCTGGTGATGGCCGCGATCCTGGTCGGCGGCCTGCTGCTGGTGACGGTCGTGATGGGGGCGGCGCTGGGGCCCGGGGCGCTGCGCGTGACGATCGCCGTCTTTGGCTTCACGCTGGCGGTCTCGGTGCTATGGGCACTCGCCACCTGGTCGGCGGATCGCTATATCGCCAGCGCCCGGGTCGTCTCCGAGGGCGATCAGACCTCGTAGCTGCGCAGGGGCTCCGCGACCTCGACCGAGCCGTCGTAGGCAGCCCGCGCCTCGGACAGCGCCCAGTCCACGCCATCGGCGATCGGGATGTGGGTCAGGAGGAGCTTCTTGGCTCCTGCGTCGCGCGCGGTGGCGGCCGCCTCCGAGGGGAGCAGATGGCCGCGGCTCTGTGGCTCCGGATCGTCCTCCTTGAGGGATCGCAACGCGGCCTCGCACAGGAACAGGTCGGCGCCATCGGCCAGGCGCGGCAGCGCGTCGCAGGGACCCGAGTCAGCTGAGTAGGTCAGGATGCGGTCAGGATCCTCATCGGTCCCGGTGGCGGAGACACGGAAGCCCCAGGTGCGGACGTAGTGCTGCGTCTCCTCCGGCTCCAGGCGCAGGTTGCCGATCTCGATCGGCCGCTTCCCGTCGTGCTCCACGAAGATGAAGCTCTTGTCGAAGAAGTTGGCGTAGCCCGCGCCAAGCGCCATCTCGGCCAGCTGGCCGGTTGAACCGGGCGGCACGATCACGGTCAACCGATGCTTTGCGACGTCGATCCACGGATAGCTGTAGCGAAGCGTGATCAGGTCGAGGCAGTGGTCGGTGTGCATGTGGCTGATCACGACCGCGTCCAGCTCGTCCGGCGTGTTGCGGCGGAGGAGCTGGGCCACAACACCGGGGCCCACGTCCATCAGGATGCGCGACCCGCCACCCTCGACCAGGTAGCCGGCGCATGCCTCGCCCGGATTAGGCCGCGCGGGGCTGCGCCCCAGCACTGTCAACCGCATCTACAGGGCCTCAGCGCTGCTCGAGGGACAAGTAGTCGCGCGCGCCCGCGCCGACGTACACCTGGCGGGGGCGACCGACCCTGGTCGCCGGGTCCGCGATCATCTCGCGCCAGTGCGCGATCCAGCCGGGCATCCGACCGATCGCGAACATGGCGGTGAACATCGAGTTCGGGAAGCCGATGGCCCGATAGATCAGGCCGGAGTAGAAGTCGACGTTCGGGTACAGCTTGCGCTCGATGAAGTACTCGTCGTGCAGCGCCACCTCCGCGAGGCGCTGGGCGATCTCGAAGAGCGGATCGTCGCGGCCCAGGGCATGCAGCACGCGATCGGCGGCGGCCTTGATGATCTTGGCCCGCGGGTCGAAGTTGTGGTACACGGGGTGCCCGAAGCCCATCAGCCGGAAGCCATCCTTCTTGTCCTTGGCCCTGGCCACGTACCGGGCGACGTCGCCGCCGTCCGCCGCGATCTGCTCGAGCATCTCGATCGCCGCCTGGTTGGCGCCACCGTGCAGCGGCCCCCACAGCGCGTCCAACCCGGCGCTGATCGACGCGAACAGGTTGGCGTGGCTGGACCCGACCATTCGGACGGTGGAGGTGGAGCAGTTCTGCTCGTGGTCCGCGTGCAGCACCAGCAGCAGGTCGAGCGCCTCGGCGACCACCGGGTCGACCTCGTACGGCTCGGCGGGGACGCTGAACATCATGTTCAGGAAGTTGGCGGCGTAGGGGAGGTCGTTGCGTGGGTACACGTACGGCTGCCCGATGCTCTTCTTGTATGCCCAGGCCGCGATCGTCGGCATCTTGGCGAGAAGCCGATGGGTGCTGATCTCGACGTGGTCAGGGTTGAACGGGTCGTG
>DATCQR010000069.1:0-3017 GCA_036569405.1 Candidatus Limnocylindria bacterium | reverse complement strand
CGCGGCGAGCTGCAGCTGGCGGTGCTGGTCGAGCAGATGCGGCGCGAGGGGTTCGAGCTGCAGGTGAGCCGTCCCGAGGTGATCCTGACGACCGTGGAAGGCGTCACCATGGAGCCCTACGAGCGCATCACCGTCGACATCCCGCCGGACTTCATCGGTGAGGTGCAGGCGGCCCTGGCCGGCCGCAAGGCGAAGCTGGAGCAGATGTCGACCGATGCCGACGGGCGCGTGCGCCTCGAGTTCGTGCTCCCCGTCCGCGGGCTGATCGGCTACCGCGGGCAGCTGCTGACCGAGACGCGTGGCACGGCGCTCCTGCACCAGATCGCCGAGGGGAACGGCCCGTGGGCGGGAGAGGTCACGCATCGGACCTCGGGGGTCCTCGTCAGCGACCGGGCGGGGGTCTCGAACTCGTTTGCGCTCTTCAACCTGCAGGAGCGGAGCGAGCCGTTCATCGGCACCGGCGTGGAGGTCTACGAGGGGATGATCGTGGGCGAGAACAGCCGCCCCGGCGACCTGGACGTCAACCCCACTAAGGAGAAGAAGCTCACCAACATGCGGACCCACGCGCACGACGAGGCGCTGCGCCTGACCCCACCCCGGGCCATGACCCTGGAGTCAGCGATCGAGTTCATCGCGGCCGATGAGCTGGTGGAGATCACCCCCTCCTCGATCCGCCTCCGCAAGCGCATCCTGTCGCAGCACGGCCGACGCCGAGCGGCGGGCCGTGAATACGAGCTGGGCGGCACCTGATAACCAGGGGTTATGGTCCCGCACCGATGGGCTTGCTCCGGTGTCGCGCGATAACCAGGAGTGACCAGGCGGCTCGCCCGGCAGCCTTCCGGTGCATCTCGATAACCCTGGGTGATCGGTCGGGCGTCGTCAGCTCGACGAGCCGATGGTGGCCCGCTCGTCGGGCACCTCTGGCAGCACCTGCTGGCTGAAGCTGGCCACCGCATCGGCCATGCCGACGTCGTGGCCCGCGGCCTCGGATCGGTACCAGCGGTGGTTGAGCAGCTCGTGGAAGAGCTCCGCCGGCTCGCGCTTGGCGTGCAGCTCGGGAGGGATTGCCGCCACCGCCGGCTCGAAGACCTCGGCACGCCAGCGGTAGCCGACGACCGAGTCGGGGAGGCTGCGCCCCTCCGCCGCTTCCAGCTCCGCACGGTACCGGGCGATGTCGTTCAGCAGCCGTCGCGCCTGGTTCTCGCCGACGTCGAGTCCCGTCAGGCTCAGCAGCCGGCGCCGATGGTGCCCCGCCTCCACGACCCGGGTCGGCAGTCGCAGGCGATACCCACCGTCCACGGTGAGCAGCTCGACCTCCTCGACGTCGAAGCCCAGCTCGTTGAGGCGGCGCAGGCGTTCATCGATGCGATACGTCTCGTTCGGGGCGATCACCTCGTCCCGGGTCAGCTCGCTCCACAGGCTCTCGTAGCGGGGGCGCAGCTCAGCGGCGACCTCAAGCGGGTCGTCGATGCTCGAGCTGGGCGCCTCGTCCTGCTCGGCCAGCATCGCCATCACGTCGAGCAGCTCGCCGGCGAAGTTCTCCTCGGCGATGGACAGGTCGTAGGTGCGCTGCCCATCGGAGAGTGATGGGTGCAGCTCGCCCGTCTCGGCATCGACCAGGTATGCCGCCAGCGATCCGGCGTCCCTGCGGAAGAGGGTATTGGAGAGCGAGCAGTCGCCCCAGAAGAAGCCGGCCAGATGGAGGCGTACCAGCAGCTCTGCCACGGCATCGAGGAGGCGGTGGTGCAGGTCGGAGATGCCGCGCTGGGTGAAGAGGGTCCGATAGGGGAGGCTGAACTCGAGGTGACGCGTGATCAGCACCGCGTCCAGGTCGTTGCGGCCGCTGACCACGCCGACCACCTCGACCACCGGGACCGACGCGGCATCCAGCTCTCGCAGGAGCCGAAATTCACGCTCGGCGAGCGGCTCGGGCAGCTCCTTGAGGGCGTACAGCTGGCCGTCGTAATCGACGAAGCGGACGACGTGGCGGCTGATCCCGCGCGCCACCTCCACGATGCGCGGCGACTCCCAGCCCGCCAGGGGCTCCGACCAGGGCAGGTCCAGGAAGTCTGGCCACGATCCGCGCGGCAGCATCTGGAAGCGCATCGGTCTCAGGATACGGGTGTCTCATAAGCGTGGCTTCTGCTCGTGCACCGATCGGGCTTCATCGGTGAAGTGAGATCAGCCTGGCTTATCAGGTGGCTCCGATGCGGGAGCTCCCGTGCAAGACCATAAGCCAGGCTTATGTGGAGGCTGGTCCGAAGGCGAGCCTATGCGCCTGTGGCATAGAAACGCACCGATAGCCGGCTTCCCGTGCCGTGCCATTCGCCGGGGGAATGAGGCGACACGGGAAGGGAGCTTCCGGCGCGATCTGATGCGCTGGGCGAATACGCAACGACCGGAGAAGGCGGTCGCTCAGCGCGCCCGCCTTCTCGACGTGCGTCACCCCACGGGCATCGGCATCGTTGCCAGGAGCTCGTCCATCCGCTCGAAGCCCTCGCTCATGCCATCGCCCATCCCGGCCCCCACCATGCCGTCGCGATCCTCGAGCGACTGGAAGACGGAATGGATGTGGGCGCGCGTCCGCCCGTCACCGATGTCCGAGAGCTCCAGCTTGTCGAGCGAGACATGACCCGGCATCCCCTCGAACTCGAAGGTCTGGACCATGTTGTCCGTGTCGTTGCTGTGGAAGACACCGTGGAAGCCGAACTCGTTTCCGGCGTCGTCGCGGTGGATGTACCGATAGGCTCCGCCCGCGCGCGGCTCCCAGCGCTCGATCACCATCTCGTACTTGCGCGGGCCGAGCCACTGCTTGACGAGGTCCGGATCGGTCCATGCACGACGGACGAGCTCAAGGGGAGCGTCGAATTCGCGGGTGATGTCGACGAATGGGACGCCTGCCGGTGCGTCGATCTGGGTCTTGCTCATGGTTGCTGTTCCTTTCGTTGCGTCTGCTGAAGTCGGGAGAGGAGCTCGTCGAGCTGGCCGTAGCGCTCGTCCCAGAAGCGCTGGTACTC
>DATCQR010000068.1:0-6223 GCA_036569405.1 Candidatus Limnocylindria bacterium | reverse complement strand
CCTGCGACGCCCCCGCGATGCCGCGCGAGATGCTGACCAGCCCGGGGGCCGCCGTGCCATGGCAATTCTCCAAGGCCGCGGCCAGGTCGCCGTCCTGGGCACCGACGCCGGGGACCAGGAAGCCGAGTGCCGGCACCAGGCGCCGCAGGCGCGCCAGCTCGGCTGGGGCGGTGGCCCCGACGACCAGCCCGACCCGTCCATCGGTCCATCTCCTGGCCGCCCACGTTGCAACGTGCTCGTGCAGCGGAGTGCCACCCACCGGCAGGTCCTGCAGCGTCCCCGCGCTTGGGTTGGTGGTGCGCGCGACGAGGTAGACGAGTCGGTCGGGATAGGCGAGGAACGGCTCAACGCTGTCCTCCCCCAGGTAGGGCGACAGGGTCACGGCGTCCGCGCCGAGCAGGCCGAAGAGGGAAGCCGCATAGCGTTCCGCGGTCGAGCCGATGTCGCCCCGCTTGGCGTCGAGCAGCAGGAAATGGTCGGGCGGGACGTCGGCGACGACCCGTTCCAGGGCGGCCCAGCCAGCGGAGCCGAAGGCCTCGAAGAAGGCCACGTTGACCTTCACCGCCACCGCGTACTCGGCGGCCGCCTCGATCAGGCCCCGGGCGAAGCGTTCGATCCCCGACACGTCACGCGGCAACTCGTCGGGCAGCGCGTCCGGATGAGGGTCGATTCCCAGGCAGAGCGGCGCACCAAGCCGCGCGACTCGCGCCCGGAGCCGGTCGAACGGAGCCGGTCGATCGTTCATCGGGCGGGCGACGCCTCGAGCGGAGCCGCCTCCCCAACCGGGACCGCCACTGTGGTTGCGGCGATCCGCCGAGCTGCGAGCGGGCTGACCGCCGCCTCGGCGTAGTCGGCCACCCGGATTCGCAGGCGGGGCAGTCCCTGGAACAGGTCCCGCTCCAGGGTCCCGACCAGGTCGAGCGCGACCCCCGGCTCCGGCAGGGGCCGATCGGGCGGCGTCCCAAAGGCGATCGCGTCGATGACCTCGGCTCCCCGGCGCATCCGCATCGAGACGTGATCCCCGTTGACGCCGACGCGACGCGCCTCGGCGACATGCAGTCCGGTCACCGCCAGCAGCGGTTCAACGTGACCCGGTCCGAACGGCGCGAGGCAGGCGATCTCCTCGGCAAGTGGCCAGCCGAGATGCATCGCGGGCAGCACCAGGTCGACCGTCAGCGCAGTGGCACGCTCGGCGGCTCGCCCGGGATCGGGCGGGAATGGGCGCGGCAGGGCCGCGAAGGCGGTGGAGAAATCGGCCCAGTCGGCGGTGCGGAGGCTGAAGCCGCCCGCAGCCGGGTGGCCGCCGCGCTTCAACAGCAGCGGTGCGCACGCCTCGAGTGCAAGCGCGGCGTGAAAGTCAGCCGGGGCACGGACCGATCCTCGCAGCTCGTCGTCCACCGGCGCGGCCACCGCCACCGGCCGCCCGAGTGACTCGACCAATCGGTTGGCCACGAGCCCGAGCACGCCCGGCGCCCAGCCATCTCCGCGCAGGGCGAGCGGCCCCTCGCCGGGCATCGCGATAGCCAGCGCCAGCGCCGCCTCGATGGTCGCGGTCGTGATCGCGCGGCGCTCGACGTGCACGGCCTCGAGCTCCTCGGCGATGCGTTCCGCCGTGGCCGGGTCGTCCTCGAGCAGCAGCGACATGGCGAGCTCCGCGTCGGCGATCCGGCCGGCGGCGTTGATGCGCGGCGCAACCCCGAATCCCAGGTCCCTCGCCGTGGGCTGGTCGGGCACCTCTGCCGACCGCGCGAGCAGGGCGCGAAGGCCGGGCCGCGTCGTCACGGCCAGCTCGTCGAGGCCCAGCCGTACGATGGCACGGCTCTCGCCCGTCATCGGAGCCATGTCGGCGATCGTGCCGATGGCAGCCACGCCCGCCAGGTCCGCGGCCGCCTGGCCGCGCCGCGCGAGCAGGGCGGATGCCAGCTTGAATGCCAGCCCGGCACCGGTCAGGTCCGGGTCGGGATAGGCGCAGTCCGGCCGGTGCGGGTCCACCACCGCGATCGCGCGCGGCAGCGGGCCGGATGGCAGATGGTGATCCGTGACGATCACCTCCATGCCCAGGGCGCGTGCCTCCTCCACCTCCACCGAATTCGTCACGCCGCAGTCGCAGGTGATCAGCAGCGTGACCCCGGCCGCCGCCAGCCGCTCGAGGCCGCTGCGCGAGAGTCCGTAGCCCTCGGCGAGGCGCGATGGCACGTGGCGCTGCGCCTCGATCCCCAGCGCCCGGAAGGCGAGCACCCAGACCACGACCGCGGTCATCCCATCGGCGTCGTAGTCACCCCAGATCGCCATCTGCTCCCCCGCCGCGATCGCGCGCTCGATTCGGTCGAGCGCCACGTCGGCATCGGCCATCAGCGAGATGTCGTGCAGCGACGCCTCGCCGGCATGCAGGAAGCGGCCAAGCTGCTCGTCGTCGCGGAACCCGCGCCGGGCCAGCAGCGTCGCCAGCGGACGCCCGAAGCCGGCGAACGGCGGAGGCTCCGGAAACGGCTCCGGCAGCAGCCATTCGAGGCGCGGGACGATCACCCGGTCATGGTAGCCGCGGCGCGCTTATCAGGGAGGTATCGGCTGCTTATCTGCCGTCGTCAGCGAGCTGTCGGACGACCCTTGCGAGCAGCCGCCAGGGCGCTCGCCTTGCGCTTCGCGTCCCACTCGTACCAGACGGCGAGGAGCTGGCTGGCGTTGAAGATGGAAGAGTAGGTGCCGCTGATGACGCCGATCAGCAGGGCGAGGGCGAACGTGCGGATCGTGGCCGGACCGAGCAGCAGCAGGGCGGTAAGCGTTACCACCACCGTCAGGCTGGTGTTGATCGAGCGACCCAGCGTCTGCAGGATCGAATGGTTGACGATCGCGCCGAATGGCTCGCCTGCGTGGCGCACCCGGTTCTCCCTGATCCGGTCGAAGACCACGATGGTGTCGTGGACCGAGAAGCCGATGATGGTCAGCAGGGCGGTGACGAAGAGCGCGTCGAACTCGAGGCCGAAGAAGAAGCCGAGCATCGCGAAGATGCCGACCACCACGATCACATCGTGCAACAGCGCCACGATCGCCGCGGTTCCGTAGCGGAACCCGAAGCGGACCCACAGGTAGCCGAGGATGAACAGCTCGCCGATGACGATCAGGATGATGGAGCTCCGGATCAGCTCCGAACCGACGGTCGGCCCGACGGTCGTGACGAGGCGCGGCTCGCCCGCGCCGAAGCGCGCGATCAGCTGCTTCTCCAGGGTGTCGAACGGTGTGCCCGGGATCACCGGCGCGGGGGTCGGGCTCGGCGATGGGCTTTCGCTGGCGCTCGCTGAAGCCGAGGCGGATGCGGGTGCCGAGCCGCTCGGCTCAGGTGTCGGGCTGGGACTGGGCGACGGGCTGGGCGATGGCTCCGGCGTGACCCCGGAGGGGAGGGGCGACGGTGTCGGCACTTGTGTCGATTGCGGCAGGAGGTCGATCGGTCTGGTCCGAATCTCGAGGAAGCCGCCTCCCACGCTGCGCACGACGGCCTCCGGGTGCCGGAGCTCAACGAGCGCCGCGTGGACCTCGGCCGCGCTCGGCACATCGGCGTAGCGAACCTGCCAGACCGTCCCGCCGGTGTAGTCGACCGATGGCTTCAGCCCACCCAGCAGGATGAAGATCAGCCCCGGAATCGTGATCAGCGCGCTGAAGGCGAAGTACCAGTTGCGCTTGCCCACGATGTCATACATGTCGTCAGCGCTCCACGTGGTAGAGCTCGAGGCGCCGGCCCCAATCGGTGCGCACCACCATCCGCAGCACCGTTCGCGTCACCGTCACCGCGCTGAACATGGAGAGCAGCACACCGATGATCAGCACCAGTGCGAAGCCGCGCACCACGGTGGTGCCCTGCCAGAAGAGCCAGGAGGCGACCAGCAGCGAGCTGACGTTCGAGTCCAGGATGCTGGACCATGCCCGGTTGAACCCGGCCTCGATCGCCGGGCCGAGCGTCTTGCCTGACCGGATCTCCTCCTTCATGCGCTCGAAGATGAGGATGTTGGCGTCGACCGCCATGCCGATGGACAGGATGAAGGCGGCGACCCCGGCCAGCGTCAACGTGACGCCGATCAGCCGGAAGACCGCGTAGGTGACGAGCGAGTAGAAGATCAGCGCTCCGGCCGCCAGGACTCCGGGGAGCCGGTAGTAGGCGATCATGAAGAGAAGCACGAGGGTAAGGCCGATCCCGCCCGCGACGAGGGCCTGGACCAGGAAGTCCGCCCCGAGCGTCGGCGCAACGGTCTCGACCCCCTGTTCGCTGAGCGAGACGGGGAGGGCCCCGAAGCGCAGGGTGTTGTAGAGGTTCGTGCGCTCGATCTCGTTCGCCTGCCCGGGAGACCCAACGGTGATGATGGTCTGGCCAGCGCAGATCGCCTGGTTGATGGTCGGCGTCGTGATGACGCGTCCGTCGAGGGCGATCGGCCCAGGCTTGTTGACGTTCGCGGTCGTGAATTGACACCACTTGGCCGACCCATCGCTGCTCAGCGTGAAGTCGACCCCGATCTGGCCGTTGTTCGTGCCCGGGTTCACGCTCCCCGGGTCGATCTGGCTGCCATCGAAGAGTTCCGCCACCGACCCATCGGCGATAAGCGGGCGGATGTCCTGGTCGACCGTCAGCGTCTGGCCCTTCGGATCGATGAACTGCAGCTGCCCGGTCGAGCCGACCAGGCTGCGCACTCGGTCCTCGTCGCCGCTCGAGAGGCCGGGGATCTCGACCACGATCCGGCGCTGGTTGCCGCTCACCTCGGTACGGACCTGGGGCTCCGACACGCCGAGGCCACCGACGCGTCGCTCGATGATGTTGCGCGCGGTCTCGACCTGCTCGTCGGTGATCGTCTGGCCCGACTGGGGAGTCACCGCCAGGGTGACCCTGATCCCGCCCTGCAGGTCGAGACCCAGCACCGTCTTCAGCTCGTGGCCGAAGACGTTCGAGGGCAGCCAACCCAGGCCGAGTGTCGTTCGGGGGAGGTCGATGAAGATCGCCAGCAGCAGGGTGACGAGGATCACCCACGGGGCGGTGCGGCGCCAGGTCATATGTGAGCCAGGTGAACCTCTCGCTCCGGTCGTCGCGGCTGCCGCAGACACCAAACGCGCCGCACACTTGCGGCGGGCCGCGCCAGTATAGGCACGCTCAGATGGCCTCGCAATCTCAGGCGAGCATGCCTTCGCGGGCCAGGTGCCCCTTCAGCCGCTCGGCCACCTCGCGCGGAATCCCGGGCGTCTCCGCGAGCTCGTCGACCGATGCCTCCCGGATTCGGCGCACGCTGCCAAAGCGCTTGAGGAGCGCTTTCTTGCGCCCGGGCCCGATCCCCTCCACCTCGTCGAACACGCTGGCCAGCGCGCGGCGGCTGCGCACGTTCCGGTGGTAGGTGATGGCGAACCGATGGGCCTCGTCCCGGAGGCGCTGCACCAGGTACAGGCCCTGGCTGTTGCGCGGCAGGATGATCGGCTCCGGGCGGCCGGGCAGGTACAGCTCCTCGAAGCGCTTGGCCAGCCCCGCCACCGGCACGTCGCCCAGGTCAAGGTCCCGCATGACGCCCATTGCGGCGGAGAGCTGCCCCTTGCCCCCGTCGACGATCACGAGGTCCGGCAATGCCCAGCCGGCGTCGCGCGCCGCAGTGCGAGGTCGGCTCTCATCCCGGGCCTCGGCATCCGCTGCCTCGTCGCCGAGCGCCTCGAAGGCCGGGTCCGCCCCCACCGCCGCCAGCGAAAGGGCCCCTGTCTCGGCGCGCAGGCGCGACGCCCGCGAGAAGCGGCGACGGATCACCTCGGCCATCATCCGGAAGTCGTCGGGAGTGTCGCCTGATCGGATCCGGAAGCGCCGATACTCCCGCGGCTCCGGGCGGCCGTTGACGAAGACCACCATGCTGCCGACCGCGCTGGTGCCCTGGATGTTGCTCATGTCGTAGCACTCGATCCGCTCGGGAGCGCGGCCCAGCCCCAGCGCGGTGGCGAGCTGCTCGAGTGCCTCGTCGCGCTTGCCGGCATCCGCGAGCCACTCCGCCCGCTCGCGCGACAGCGCCTCGACCGCATTCTGCGTGGCGAGCGCCACCAGCCGGCGCTTGTCCCCGCGCTCGGGCACGGTCAGCGCCACCTTCGAGCCGCGCCGGTCGGCGAGGAAGGCGGCCATCGCATCGGCCTCCGATGGTGCGAAGGGCAGCACCACCTCGCGCGGCGGCCGCTCGGTCGCCGCGTAGTACTGCGGCAGGAAGGAGCCGAGCAC
>DATCQR010000067.1:0-4195 GCA_036569405.1 Candidatus Limnocylindria bacterium | reverse complement strand
TTGAGCCGGTCCACCTCCTTGAGCGCCTTCTCCTTGACGTCGGCAGGCATGGCCGACTCCTCGACCTTGGTCTTCAGCTCGCCAGCCTCGGCGACGGCAGGATCGTCCTCGCCGAGCTCCTTCTGGATCGCCTTGAGCTGCTCGCGCAGGATGTACTCGCGCTGGGTCTTGTCCATCTCGGACTTGACCTCGCTCTGGATGCGACCCTTCAGCTCCAGCACCTCGATCTGCTTGGCCAGGAACTGCCCGACGGTGCGCAGACGCTCGGCGACGTCGATCGTCTCGAGCAGCTGCTGCCGTGCCTCCGTGGTCATGTCTGGGCTGTAGGCGACCATGTCGGCCAGCAGCCCGCCGTCGGAGATGTTGCGCGCGGCGACCGCGACCTCCGGCGGCACGGACGCTCCGGAGCTCACGTACTGCTCGATCTGCCCCTGGACCGATGCCATCAGGGCCTCGACCTCGAGGCTCTTCTCCTGCTCGTCGTCGATCAGCTCAATGCGAGCCTCGAGGTGGGGCTCGGTCTGCACCAGGTCCAGCAGGCGGATGCGCTTCTGTCCCTGGACGATGGCCCGAATGGTCCCGTCCTGCAGGCGGATCACCTGGGCGATCTTGGCCAAAGTGCCGATGGAGTAGAGCTCGTCGACCGAGTTGACCTCCTCGGTCTCATTGCTCCGTTGCGTGATGAGCGCGACCGGCTGCGAGGTGCGGACCGCGCGGTCGAGCGCCTTGACGCTGCGGTCGCGGCCGACCTGCAGCGGGACGATCATCTCCGGAAAGATCACTGTGTCGCGCAGGGCGACGAGTGGGAGCACCTGGATCTGCTCGACCTCGGGCTCGGTGTTCTTGTCATCCATGTTCAGCTTCGTGTCCCTTCAGTCGAGGCGCTCACCGGCTCCGGCGCGTCCTCCTCGACGTATCGCTCGACATCGTCTCCATCGAACAGGTCGTAGACGCGGATCTTGCCGTCCGCCTCGAGCTGAAGGATGACCTTGACGCCCGCCAGGTTGACCCCCTGGCGTCGGGTGAGAAAACGGATGATACGCACCCGTTTGATATCGGCCTCCGAGTAGAGCCGGAGGTTGTTGCGCCGTTGTGGGCAGAGGAGGCCCTCCTCCTCGTAGATCCGCAGCGTCCGCGGATGCACCTGGGCCAGTTCGGCCGCGATGCTGATGAAGTACCGCGGACGCTGAGGATCGCGCAGTGAGCTCAAAGCAGCTCGCCATAGAGGTGGTATCGGGTGATGAAGGCCATGTTCGGACCACTTCACGTTGCGTGATATTGGAACGTGGCGGTACCGTAATCCCTACCAATGCCATTGTCAAGGATGGTGCTGCCCGAGGCGCAGGCCCTACTTGCCGATCAGCAGGCTGCGCAGCTCCGTTTCGTGCTCGGCCGATGGGCTCAGGATCTGGTGAGCAGGGCGCGGACGCCGTCGAGGCGAGAGCGGCTTCTCGACCGCTCCCGATCGCGGAGTGAGCGGCCCCCGTAGCGCACCAGCTGGTATGCGGCTGCCAGGCGCCCGAATGCTCCGGAGCCGAAGCCCGCCGCCCGGATCCGAGCCAGGTGAGCGGCAGGCGATTCGTTCGCGCGGCGCGGCCATCGCCCATCGATCGCCAGCGCGTCGAGGGCTGCCAGGTACGCGGCGGTGACCTCATCCGAGACCGGGATTCGGCGCCGACTCGCGGCCGACACTGGGGGAGCGTCGTCCTCATCGTCCGGGGGCGGCACGATTGCGCGCTCCTCGAATGGCTCGTCGAGAGGATCTCCCCTTCGCCGGCCCCCGTACACCATCCACAGCAGGACGAGCAGGGCGAGGAATTCGAATATGAAGATCGAGGCGACGATGACGCCGAGGATGATGAACGGCAGGTCCGAGCCCGGCTCGCCGCGTGGGGCGTTGAATGTCGGCAGCTTGAGGACCTCCGCGGGCAGCGTTGAGCCAAGCCAGCCGGCAACGATTGCGGCGGCGAGGAAGACCGGCGCCGTCAGCAGGACCAGCAGGAGGATGAGGGTCTGCAGGGGGCCAACGATGGCGCCCAGCAGGCTCCGCGCCGGGATGCCGAGGAGGGCGGCGATCGGCACCGAGCCGACGGTCAGCACCAGGGCCAGGCCGATGATCATGAACAGCCACGACCGGTCGCCCCTCCAGTCCCTGCCGGTCGACAGGCGCAGCGCCTCCAGCCGCTTCAAGCCCAGCGCCGTGAACGCCGAGCCGATGAAAAAGAGGGTGCCGATCAGCGCGGCGGCGGCGAAGTCGTCCTGCAGCTGTCCGTCTGCGAATGCATAGCCGAGTAGCCACGGAATGGCGAGTCCGGGGACGGCCCATCGCGCGAGCCGGTGCTCGGTGACGGTGTCGTCCACGGGGAAGCCGTGCGCCTGTCCCCGCCAGAAGGCCAGCGCAGCAAGCCAGCCGGGAACATGCAGGCTGAGCGCGCGGATGAGATCGCCCTCGCTCAGCGCCACGCGAACAGCGGGAGCCAGCAGCCAGCCGAACACGCCTGAAAGGAGCACCAACAGAGCCAGTCCCAGACCCTCGACCGAAGGCGATCTCCCTCGTCGACGGCGACGCCAGGCGGTGCCGGCCATGACCAGCGCCCCGAGCTCCAGCGGACCCAGGTACGGGATCTCCTTCGCGCTCGCCTGCAGCGCGGCGTAGAGCACGGCCAGCCAGCTGCCCTCGGCCAGCGCCTGGGCAGCTGGCAACAGGACCCTAACCGGCCAGGACGACCGCATCGGGCTCCTCCCAGCTCGGCTCGACGGTAGCGGTCATTGCCCGCATCCGTGCCATCCGCGCCGTCTGGGCGTTGACGGCCGCATCCGGCCCGACGGTCACCAGCTCGACGCCAAATCCCATCAGCTTCATGCGGCGCAGCGCAGCCACGTGCGGACCGGGAGCGCGCGCGGTCACCAGGATCAGCGCCGTCTCCGCGGGCATGCGCTTGGTCAGCCACGCCAGCAACGCCGATAACGGCGCTGACGGCACGGGCCCGATGCGCGCAAGCAGCTCGCCGGCTCGTGGCAGCTGCGCCATCGAGGCACGGGGCGCAAGCCACGCGAACTTCTGGGCCGAGCCCGCAAAATTCGCGGCGGCCATGCCCAGGGACGCGCCATCGGCAAGCAGCCGTCGCGCCAGCGAGGCTGCGACCACCGTCAGGCTCTCGAAGGCGTCCTCGTCCCAGGTGAGCACGGGCCCATCGACGGTCTGCACGTCGACCACAACCATCATCGTCCGCCCGCGGGCAGGCTCCAGCCGGCGACTGACGGCGCTGCCGAGCCGTGCGGTGGCGCGCCAGTGGACCAGGCGCAGGGAGTCGCCCGCCTGGAATGGCCGGACACCGGCGAACAGCGCGGGGTCGACAGTCAGGGAGTGGCGCGCGCGCCGCTCCCCGAGCGGCGACATCTCGTGCTCGGCGTGCCGGACCGCTGCCATCGCGGGAGTGACCACGAGGGTGTCGGATAGCTCGATCCGCTCCTCACTCGCCAGGCGGCCGAGGAAGTCGCGCACGCTCAACTGGACCGGCCCGAACCGGTAGCTGCCTCGCCGTACGTCGTCGAGATGGAAGTGCCGTACCACGCGCTCATACCATTGCAGCGCCCAGTCGTTGCGAAGCAGGTGCGTTCCCTGCTGATACTCGTCGACGTGCATCTCCGGTCGCTCGCGGACGGTCAGCCGTTCGCCGAGCCGATCCTCGGCGGTGACCCATGGAAGCGGCAGGCGCTTGCGGTTCCAGATCGTGATGTCCAATGGAACGCTGTCGCCGGCGACCGCACGACCGGTCCCCAGCCGCCGGCTGTACTCGACCCGCCGCATCCCGTATCGAGTCCAAACGGTCCTGAGCGATCCGTAACCGAGCGTCAGCACAGCCACCAGCAGGACCCCCGGCGCGTCCGCCACCACGGCCAGCACGGCCATCGCGGATGCGAGAGCGATCCAATCGCCCACGCCTACGCCGTCGAGGGCCGGTCTCCCGCGATCGGCTCTTCATCGGCCATTGGAACCGGCACGCTGTCGATGACCTCCTGGACGACGCCCGTCACGGTAGCCCAACGCAGCTCCCGGTCGACCTCGAGCAGGAGCCGATGCGCGAGCACCGCGTGCGCCACCGTCCGGACGTCATCGGGCAGCACGAAACTGCGCCCGGCGAGCAGCGCCGATGCCTGTCCCACGCGGTACAGCGCGACACTGCTGCGTGGC
>DATCQR010000066.1:0-11227 GCA_036569405.1 Candidatus Limnocylindria bacterium | reverse complement strand
TTCCTGGCCGCCGGGCTCGAGCCGTTGGACGCGGCCGGCTGTGGCGTGGCGGTGCATGGCGCGGCCGGCCTGTTGGCCGAGGAGCGGATCGGTCAGGCCGGCGTGGTGGCGCGGGACGTCGCCAACCTGCTGCCGACGGCCATCCAGCACCTTCGTGACGGGCAGGGCCAATGAGCCTGGCCACCAGGCGCAGCCCCCACCGCGCCTGGATCGAGGTCGATCATGCCGCCCTGGCGGCAAACCTGGGGGCGCTGCGCCGCCTGGCCGGAGACCAGGTGAGCGTGATCGCCGTGGTCAAGGCCAACGCCTACGGCCACGGGGCAATCGAGGTGGCGAGGACCCTCCTGGACCACGGTGCCGAGCGGCTCGCCGTCGCCACACTGGGCGAAGGGCTCGAGTTGCGGAATGCCGGAATCGCGGCCCCGATCCTCGTCCTGTGGGCGCTCGGAGCGCCGGAGGCCGAGCCGGCCGTCGCCGCCGATCTCGAGCCGGTGGTCTACGACGAGGCCGGGATCGACCTGATCGAACGAGCGGCAGCGGCAATCGGTCGTCGGGCGGCCGTCCAGCTCAAGATCGACTCCGGGTTGGGGCGCCAGGGCAGCGAGCCCGCAGTTGCGGTCCAGCTGGCGTTGCGCATTGCCCGCAGCCGGCATCTGCACCTGACGGGGACCTTCAGCCACCTCGCCGTTCCGGGCGAGGATGAGGCGTACAGCGATGTCCAGCGGCTCAAGCTGGCCCAGGCCCTCGACGCCATGCGATCGGCCGGAGCCGATCCCGGGATCGTTCACCTGGCGGCCACGGGGGGCGTGGTGGCCGGCACCGGCACCTTTGGCGATGCCATTCGGCCCGGGCTGGGACTTTACGGCATGGCTCCTGCCTGGGCCGCCGACCGTGAGCTGGGTCTGCAGCCGATCCTCTCGCTCAAGGCGCTACCGCTGCGGATCTTCAATCTGGCGGCAGGAGAGGGGATCGGCTACGGGCTGCGCTTCCATGCCGAGCGTGCGACGCGCATCGCCACGCTGGGGATCGGGTACGGCGATGGGTGGCCACGCGTTCACGCCAACAACGGCTGGGTCCTGGTGCGGGGTGTTCGTCGCCCCGTCGTTGGGGCGGTGAGCATGGACGGCATTACCGTCGATCTGGGCGATCTTGATGATGTAACCTACGGCGACGAGTTCGTCCTGATCGGCGAGCAGATGGGTGCCCGCATCGACGCCGATGAGGTTGCCGCCCAGCGACGCACCATCAACTACGAAGTGACGACCGCCCTCCGTGACCGCCTCCCGCGCGTGCATCTGCCGGAGGTCGCCGCGAACGCCGGGTGAGGTCGTCGAGCGAGCAGGGTGTCTCGCAGGGAGAATGCAGCGTGGAGCAGTCGGACTCCCTTGCCGATGAGCTCGAACGGCGTGGAGTCGCCGCGCCAGCGGCGATCCTGATGGATGCGCACCGACCCCTGCTGCCGCTCCTTCGCCAGGGAGTCATCTTCCTCGGCCCGCTCCTGAGCCCGCTGCTCGGCGCTCGCCGGTTCGGCGTGGTGCGCCGGGCACTCCATGACCCTGCCGTCTACGACCGCATCGTCGCCAGGCTGGCCGGTGTGCGCCGAGATCCCCCGCGCTAGATGCCCAACCTCGGCGAGTTCGCCTCGCACGTGATCGGCCTCGTGACCGATGCCGTCGGCTCATCCTCGATGCGGCTCGGCGCCGCCCCGACGGTCGCGATCCTGCTGGTCCTGCTCGTGGTCCTGTCGCTGGTTGCGAGCCCCGGCGCGCGCTGGATCGCATCGGACCTTGGTCGCCTCTCCCGGGTTGGTCGCATGATGGCGCTCGCCGCCGAGTCCGGGGCCGACGCGACGATCTCGTTGGGCAGCGCGGGCGTGAGCCGCGGCGCCTCTGCCACCGATCGGTT
The DNA here is from genome assembly GCA_036569405.1 of Candidatus Limnocylindria bacterium. Classification (GTDB taxonomy): domain Bacteria; phylum Chloroflexota; class Limnocylindria; order QHBO01; family QHBO01; genus CF-167. The sequence goes on along the minus strand of DATCQR010000066.1, from coordinate 9,322 downwards.
TCAGACCCTCGCGGCGCTGCCCCTGCTCGGCCACGTCGCAGATGCCGCGGCGCGGGCCGGCGTCCCCCTGCGGGTGACCACCAACGACCCGGTCGCCGTGCTGCTCGCAGAGGCAACGCTGGCGGGTGCGCATCAGCGGACCGCCACGCCGGAACGCGCCTCCTCGACGTCGGTGGAGTACGTCGGCGAGGGTCGATCGGCCTCCGCTGCCTACGCCCTCGCTTCGGCCCAGCCGCACGGCGTGGCGGTCGTTGCCGGTGCGCTCGGCGAGGATGGCCTGCTCGTGCTGGACGGCGTGCTGGGTGATGCCGAGTGGAGTCTCGCCGCCACGGCGAGCGGCTCCCAGCTGGCAGGGCCCCTGCTCGACGGCGACGGGAGCCTGGTCGGTCCGGACTTCTTCCAGGCGGCAGGCGAGATCGGCCCCAGCGGCCATGCCCGAACGGTCGTTCTGGCGGCGAACCGCCTGATCTGGGGCGCCATCGGCCTCCTGCTGGTCGGTTCGATCATCGCGTGGGCCGGCGGCCCGCAGGTCGCTGCCTTCCTGACGGGACGCTGAGCCCGATGCGTCGCTCGATCCTCATCGGCGTGGTCCTGGTGACGGGCCTGCTGGTGCTGCTGGACATGGTGATCGTGAACCCCTCCCTGCACGGCGCGGCGGGGGCGGTGAACGAGCTGCTCGTCCTGCTTGCGGCTGCGGCCGCGGTTGGTGGTGGCGCCACGCTGGTGGCCCACCACGTCAGCAACCTCGCTGCGGCGGATGGGGATTCGGTGGCCTCGATCGTCCTGCTGCTCGGGATGGCTGTGATCCTGGTGGCCGGCCTGCGACCCGGATCGAACGGGAGCTCCGACCCGGCCGTGCTGTGGTTGGTGGCGGCGCTCCTCGCACCGATCGCGGCATCGGTCTTCGCCCTCCTCTTCATCTTCCTGCTCGCCGCCTTCCGGCGAGGGTTCGCGCTCCGGGTCCGCGAGACGTCGCTGATGGCCGGTGCCGCTGCGGTCGTCATCGTCCTGCTCATCCCTGTTGGCGGCCAGGCCGGCGACTGGCTGGCCGCGGGTGCCGGCTGGGTTCGCGACGTGCCGCTGGGTGGCGTCTTCCGCGGGCTGCTGATCGGGATCGGGATCCTCGTCGCCACCAGCTCGGCCCGCTCCCTGATGGGCCTCGACGCCGATGACGAGTAGCGCATCACCGACTCTTGTGAGCGGTGAGACCGTCGTCCGGCTGCGTCGTGCCGCCCCGGCGATGCTCCTGCTGCTGACGCTCGGGGTGGCATCGCTCCTCTCGGGCAGCACCGGCGGATTGCGGCTGGCCAGCCCGGACCGATCGCACGCCGATCAGCTGCGGAGGGCGATCGCCGAGCTCCCGAGCGGCGCCCTGGTCCTGATCGCCTGCGACGCCGACCTGGGAACCTATGCGGAGATCAGGGCGACGACGCGCGCCGCGATCGACGATCTCGCGGCTCATGGTGCTCGGTTGGCGATCGTCAGCTTCACGCCGGAGGGTCGCGCCATCGCTGCGGCGGAGCGTGACCGCCTCATGCGCAGCGGAGCGGCGGACCCACCTGCTGACCTCGGGTTCGTGGCGGGGTCGGAGGCGGGGTTGGTGCGCAGCATCGAATCGGTCGTCCCCGCTTCGGCGACGGGCGCGACGTTAGACGCGATCCGTCAGCGGGGCGGTGGCATCGGCGCCTTTGACATGGTCCTGATCGTCTCGGGCAGCGACATCTCGGCGCGCAGCTGGGTTGAGCAGGTGGGGACACGCCTCCCCGGGCTGTCGATGGTGACGATCGCACCCACCTTCCTCGACCCTGAGCTCGAGCCCTACCTGCGCTCGGGCCAGCTCACCGCGCTCCTGTCCACGCTTCGCGATGGAGTGGCCTACGCCGAGGCAGTCTCCGAGGGGTCAGGCTCCAGCTCGGGGCGGATCGTCGGGCCGCTGCCGATGCTGGTCGGCATGCTCGTCGCCCTGGCGGTGCTGGCCGAGGCTGCCTTCCGACGGCTTGGTCGCCGTGCCCGGCGCCCTGCCGGCCGGCGCCTGCGGTCATGAACGGCTTCGCCGGCACCGACCTGGCCGGGACGGTGGCGACCTGGGTGGCCGCCATCGCCACCATCGCCGTGTGGTCGTACCTGACCGGCTCACGGCGGCTCTTCGTCCTGATGCAGCACCTGCTTGCGGGTCTCGCCACCGGGTACCTGGTGCTGCTGGCAATCCGCGACGTCCTCGTGCCACGACTCGTCGTGCCCCTGATCGAGCGTCCTGCTGACCGGGTGCTGCTCATCCCTGCACTTGTGCTGGTGGGAATGCTGATCGGCGCCTCATGGCTCCCGCGACGCCTGATGGCACCAGTCGCCGGGATCCTGGTCGGGGGAATCGCCGCCTTCGCGTTGGGAGGCGCAGTGGTCGGCACCGTCCTCCCGCAGATCGCCGCCGCCCTCCCGACCACGAGCGCCGCGTCGCCGGACCTGGTGGGCGAGGTGATCTCCCTGGCCATCACCTCGCTCGTGCTGCTGGCCTTCCTGCACGGGGCGCCGCGAGGGAGGCTGACGGCCCGCGCCGCGACCATGGGCCGCTGGCTCCTGGTCGGGGGAATCGGGGCATGGCTCGGGTTCCTCGTCGTGAGTCGACTCTCGCTGCTTGTCGACCGAGTCGCGTTCCTCCTCGGCGATTGGCTTACCGTTCTCCGATGACGACCCAGGCCCCCGCCCGAGAGCAAGGACGCGCAACCGCCGAGCTGTCGCTGCTGGTCGACATCGGCTCCGCCTGGACGAAGGCGGCCGTGGTCGGTCGTGCTCTCGGCCGATGGAGGATCGTGGCGCACGCAGCACAGCCGAGCGCCTGGGACGAGGACGAGCTGATCGCAACCCTGGCAGGACGGCTGGCAGGCGCCGCCGACGCCCGCGTCTCGAGGCGGATCGCGGCACTTCTCGCCGACGCGCCCCGGATCGCGGTGCACACACCTGCACGGCCCGGCCGCATTGCCCTGGGGGCCGTCTCCTCGGAGCTTTCCGGGCAGGCGGCGCGCCGTGCCGCGGAGGCTGCCGGCTGGGTGGTCGTCGAGGCGGTTACCGTCGATGACGGCCGGCCGGTGGTGGAGCGCCTCTCCGCGCTGCAGTCGGCCGAGGTCGACGCCTGGCTCATCGCCGGCGGCTTCGACGAGGAGGGGGGCGAGGGGGCGCTCGAAGTGGCCGGCCTGGTGGCGGCGGCCCGTGGCGGCGGTCGATCGCCAGTGGTGTGGGCAGGCTCAGCGGGCCTCACCGAGCGGGTGGCGGCCTTCTTCGAACCGGGAGTCCTGCGGACGGTCGCGAATCCCCGTCCCTCCGCGGACCGCGAGAACCTGCTGCCGCTGCGGCGCTATCTCGACGGGCTGATCGAGCGGCTGGTCGAGCGCGGTGCGGCACGGCAGCTGGCTCCGATCGGGTTCGTACGGGCGGTGGCCGAGCTTGCTCGCGCCTCCCGCCTGCGCGTCGTCGGGGTCGACCTCGGTGCCCGCTATGCGACCTGGGCCAGCGCGGACGAGAACGGCATGGCCGAGAGCCGGGTCGTCGCGTTAGGTGGTCTCGCCGCACCGATGCTGACGGCGCCCGGCGGCCCACAACGGATCGCGCGCACCCTGCCCGTGGCGATCGACGAGCTGGCCGTGGCGGACGCACTGCAGAACCTGCGCGCCCGCCCCGGATCGATCCCCCAGACCGAGGAGGAGCTGGCGGTGGTGCATGGCGCGGCGCGGCACCTGCTGGCGGAGCTGGCGGCGAACGGTCCGCAGCCCAGGGGAATCGACCTGCTGATCGGCTCAGGACGGACGATCGGAAGCGCGCCGCTGCCGGCCCAGGCGATGCAGCTGCTGCTCGACGGCATCCGGCCGGTCGGCATCGTGCAGGTCGCGATCGACCCGGCCGGGGCGTTGGGCCCGCTCGGAGCGCTGCGCGACGACGAGATCGTCGAAGGGCTCGGTACGTTGCGGGACGACCTGCTGACGCCACTCGGCGCCGCGGTCGTCTGCCGCGGTGGGCGGACCGGTCATCTCTCGATGCGGGTCACGGTCCATCGCGTCGGCTGGCGATCGCTCGGCCCGATCGAGGTGCGTCCCGGCCAGCTCGAGGTGGTGCCCCTGCCACGCGGGCAGGTGGCCGAGCTGGAGATCGAGCTCGATCCCGGGGTCAGCCTCGGCGCTCCGCGTCGCACGCGTCGGTTGCACGCGTCCGTGAGCGGCGGCGCGGTCGGCGTGGTCCTCGATGCCCGCGACGCTCCACTCATCCTCCCGCGCCGCAGCGACGACCGACGGGCGGTTCTCAGCGCCTGGCGCGACACCTTCCAACGCGAGGTTCGGCCACCGGCCGAGGGGGCGGCATGATCGAGGCGTCGCTGCATCGCATCCACCTGCCTCGCGGAACCATCGTCAGCGCGCAGGTCGGCGCCGAGATCAAGCCCGACGAGGTGATCGGCCTGCGGCGCGGGGCGATGGCGCCGGTCAGGGTGCCGGTCACGCGCCCGCTCCACCGGCAGCCAGGCGAGATCGAGGAGCTCCTGGTGGTGAAGCCGGGCGACCGCGTCGAGGCCGAACAGCCGCTGGCCCTGGTCGAGGGGGGCGGGGTGGTGCTCGCCCCGGTCGCCGGCCTGGTGCTGGCGGCTTCGGGACGCGACGGGACGCTCCTGCTCGCTCCGCTCGCCGCCGAGGAGTCGGTGATCGGGCACGTTCGCGGTCGCGTGCGCGCCGTCGAGGAAGGATCGCTCGTGATCGAGGTCCCCGCTGCTCGACTGCAGGGGGTCGGCGGAAGTGGCGAGGCCGTGCACGGGGAGCTGGTGGTCGGCGTGCCGAATCCGGGCGATGAGCTGCGGGCCGCGGCGATCGATGCCGGCGCCACTGGCAAGATCCTGGTCGGTGGATCGCGAGCCTCGGCCGAGACGCTGACCCGAGCCCGCGCGATGGGAGTGGCAGGGATCGTGCTCGGCGGCGTGCTGGACAAGGAGCTGCGCGACTTCGAGGCGATCCAGCGCCGCCGGCGCGAGGCTGGCGGCATGACCGGCGCGTTCGGGATCCTGCTGGTCGAGGGCTTCGGGAAGGTCGGGATCGATCCCCAGCTCTTCGCGTGGTTCCGCACGCATGCCGGGCGGGTTGCCAGCCTGTTCGGAGCCGATGGGCTGCTCTACGTCTATGACGCGGCTCCGCTGCCAACGCGTCGCGCCCTGGCCAGGGTCGGGGATCGCGTGATCGCCCACCGGCGCCCGTTCCAGGGGCGCGGTGGCGTCCTGGTGGGGATGCTGGAGGACCTGCACGCCGCCCAATCGGGGATTCCGGCCCGCATGGCGCTGGTTCGCTTCGAGGACGGCCGGCTCGCCCCGGTCCCGCTGGCCAACATCGAGGCCACCGTGCTGCCCGAAGGCCGCTGAGCGGCCGCTCCCGTATCCTTCGGGCCATGAAGGATCAGGGGACGCTCAGCACGGCTGCGCCCGAGGAGACGAGGGCGATCGGCCAGGCGCTGGGCTCCCACGCTCAGCCGGGGGCCATGCTGGCGCTGATCGGCCCGCTCGGAGCCGGCAAGACGGAGCTGGCCAAGGGGGTTGCCGAGGGGCTGGGGGTCACGAGCGTCGTCAATAGTCCGACGTTCGTGCTCATGAACGAGCACGTTGGCCGGCTGCGGCTCTTCCATATCGACGCCTACCGCCTCGACGATCCCGAGGAGGCGTTAGCCGCCGGCCTCTTCGACGATCGCCAGGCGGCAGGGGTGGCCGTGGTGGAGTGGGCCGATCGCCTCGCGGACCGCCTGCCAGCGGAGCGACTGGAGCTGACCCTGGTCCCCGAGGTGGACGGGAGCGACCGTCGCGACATCCGCTGGCGCGCGGTTGGGACTGCCCACCTGCGCCTCGCCGGCGATGCCCTGACCAAGCCGTGATCATCGCCATCGAGAGCGCCTCCACTGACCCATCGCTCGCGTTGGCCTCGAGCGACGGCGTCACGCTCGCCAGGGACGGCTGGGCGGGTGAAGGGCGCCAGGCCAGCGAGTTGCTGCCTCGCCTCCTTGTCCTCCTCGCGCGGGTCGGGCGCGACCTGCGGGAGGCGACGGCGCTCGCCGTCGGGGTGGGTCCCGGCTCATTCACCGGCCTGCGAGTCTCGATGAGCCTGGCCAAGGGGATCGCCCTCGCCCTGCGGGTCCCGGTGGTCGGCATCCCCAGCCTCGAGGCGTGGCTCGAAGCGGAGCCCCGTGCCGCGGCAGCCATCGCACGAGCCGGCGCCCAGGACGCGTATCTGCTCACGCGTGGGACCGCCGAGCCGCGGATCGTAGCCGCGTCTGACCTTCGAGGACTCGTCGGCGGCTCCGTATCGGCGGCGCCGTCCGAGCTGGCCCTCGCCTTCGAGCTGTCTGGCACGCTCGCGCCGCACGGCGCAGCAGCGGCGGTCGCACGACTCGCGGCGACCCGTCTCGCCGTGGATCCGCGCGGGGACGACCTGGCGCGGCTCGAGCCGTGGTACCTCCGCGCGCCAAGGGGCGTCGCAGCATCGGACACGGTGAGCGGATGGCCGTGAGCACACCACTGGTGGTCGGGCCGATGCGGATGGCCGACGTCGCGGCGGTCCTCGAGATCGAGCGGCTCAGCTTCAGCTCGCCGTGGCCCGCCTTTGCGTTCGAGCAGGAGCTGACCGCGAACCGCCTTGCGCACTACCGTGTGGCGCGCCTGGCAGACCGGGTGGTCGCCTTTGGCGGCATCTGGCTGATGGTCGACGAGGCGCACATCACGACCTTCGGCGTGCATCCCGATCATCGCCGGCGGGGGATCGGGCGACGCCTGCTGCTCCAGCTGGCCGAGGTGGCGCTCGAGCTGGGGTCCACGCGCATGACCCTGGAGGTGCGCGTCAGCAACGAGCCAGCCCAACGGCTGTACCAGTCGTTCGGCTTCAGCGTGACAGGCCGCAGGGTCGCCTACTACAGCGACGATGGCGAGGACGCCCTCGTGATGACGACCCCCGATCTTGCTGGCCCGGCAATGCGGGCGATGCTGGCAGCCGAGCGCGCCCGGGCGTCGGAGGATCGGCTCCCATGAGCGGGCCGCTGGTGCTCGCCATCGAGACGAGCTGCGACGAGACCGGGGTTGCCGTCGTGAGTGGGGGCCGGCGCATCGCCTCGAACCAGGTCGCCACCCAGATCGCGCTGCATGCGGCGACCGGCGGCATCGTGCCGGAGGTGGCCGCGCGTCAGCAGCTGCGCTGGATCGTGCCGACCGTCGAGGCGGCCGTGTCGGAGGCCAGCGTCGACTGGGACGACCTCGACGCGGTGGCGGTGACCTATGGCCCGGGCCTGATCGGCTCGCTGCTGGTCGGTGTCAACGTGGCCAAGGCGCTGGCGGTGGCGCACGACCTGCCCCTGGTGGGGATCAACCATATCGAGGGCCACATCTACGCCAACTGGCTGACCGATGCGCCCGCCGAGGATCCACTCCCCGCGGAACCGCCGTTTCCGCTGCTCTGCCTGGTGGTCAGCGGCGGGCACACCCAGCTGGTGCTGATGGACGGTCACGGCCAATATCGGCTCCTTGGCCAGACTGTGGATGACGCGGCCGGCGAGGCCTTCGACAAGGTCGGGCGGATGCTCGGCCTGCCGTACCCCGGCGGCCCGGCCATCAGCGAGGCCGCCGAGGGCGCGGCGGCGGCCACTCGCTTCCCGCGGGCGCGCACCGCCGGGCCGTATGACTTCAGCTTCTCGGGCCTGAAGACCGCCGTCCTGCGCGAGGTTGCCGGCTACCGAGATCGCGGCGTCCCGATCCCGATCGACGGCCTGGCGGCAGCCTTCGAGGAGGCCGTCGTCGACGCGCTGGCGACCAAGACGGTCGCCGCAGCGGATGAGCATGGCGTCGCGGCGGTGGCGATGGGTGGCGGGGTGGCCGCCAATCGCTCGCTGCGCAGGGTGCTCGGTCAGCGGCTGGACGCGCTCGGGCTCCCGCTGCTCGTCCCGCCCCCCGCGTGGTGCACCGACAACGGGGCGATGATCGGAGCCGCCGCCGGCTTTCGCTTTCTCGCCGGCGATCGTGCTGGCCCTGCGCTCGAGGCGATCCCGAACCTATCCCTGGCGTGGTCCGACGCGTGACCGGCCCACTCGCGCCCGAGCGGCTGGTGCCTCCCACGCCGGGGCAGCTGCGCCGCCTGCTGGCTGCCGAGCGTCTGCGGCCGCGCAAGGCGCTCAGCCAGAACTTCCTGACCGATGCCGCTGCCCTTGACGAGATCGTTGCCGCGGCCGAGCTGGTGCCGGGCGACCGCGTGGTGGAGGTCGGTCCCGGGCTTGGCGTGCTGACCCGTCGCCTGCTCGCCGCGGGGGCAGAGGTCCTGGCGGTCGAGCTCGATCCGCGCCTGGCCGCGTACCTGCGGCGGGAGTTGAGCGGCGCCGCAGGGTTCGAGCTGATCGAGGCCGATGCGCTCTCCCTCCACCCGCGCGAGTGCTTCCCAGGTAAAGACTTCAAGCTGGTTGCGAACATTCCCTACCACATCACCAGCCCGCTGTTGCACGCCTTCCTGGAGGGGGATCGGCCGCCGCTGCTGGCGGTGCTCCTGGTGCAGGCCGAGGTCGCCGAGCGGGTGGCCGCCGCCCCGGGCCAGATGAGCTACCTGTCGGTCTTCGTCCAGAACGTTGCCGAGACGGAGATCGTTGGCCGCGTCGTCGCAGCCGCGTTTGAGCCGCCGCCGGAGGTCGACTCCGCCATCCTGCGATTGCGCCGCCGTGCGACCCCCGAGGTCCCGGTGGGGCCGGGACGCGAGCCGTTCTATCGGCTGGTCCAGGCGGGATTCCGTCAACGGCGCAAGCAGCTCCACAACGCGCTCGGACGGGAGCTGCCGGTCCCGCGCTCGGCGTTGCAAGATGCATTCGCGGCATGTGACATCGATTCGGAGCGTCGTGCGCAGACCCTCTCGCTGGGTGAGTGGGACTGCCTCAACCGGCATCTGGCGCCGCTCCTTGGCGACGGGATAGCGGGCGACGGTTGACTCCGCTCAGCCTCGAGGCTCCGGCCAAGCTGAACCTGTCACTGCGGGTGGTGGGCCGGCGACCGGACGGATTCCACCTCCTCGAGACGGAGATGGTGCTGCTCGAGCTGGCCGATCGGCTGCTCCTCCTCCCCGGCGCCCCCGGACTGCGAGTCGAGGCCGCGCCGGGCGAGGAGATCCCCCTCGACCAGGGCAACCTCGCCTGGCGTGGCCTGGTGGCGGCCATCGGCGCGGAGCCCGAGTTCGTCTGCCTCACGCTGGAGAAGCGGATCCCCGTCGGGGCGGGGCTCGGCGGGGGCTCGTCCGATGCGGCGGCTGCGTGGCGCCTCGGTCGACGGGCGTCGGCCGCGCCGGAT
>DATCQR010000065.1:0-12817 GCA_036569405.1 Candidatus Limnocylindria bacterium | reverse complement strand
ATGGTTGCCTGTGCAACTATATGGTCAGATAGTTGAGGAATCAATCAAGGCTCGCCGCCTAACCGGTTGCGAGGCGCTCCAGGGCGCCGAGCGGCAGCCAGGTCCAGTCGGGCCGGTTGTTCGCCTCGTACACGACCTCGTAGCACGCCTTCTCGAGCTCGAAGGCGGCCAGCAAGGTCGCCTGGTCCGCTCTGATCCCCCCGTATCCCCCGATGAAGGCCTCTCGGGCCGCCAGCAGCCACTCGCTGTTCGTGCCCGGTGAGGAGTACCCGGCGACGGCGGCCTGCGCCGCGTAATCGAGCGAGCGCAGCATGCCGGCCAGGTCTCGCAGCGGAGACGCCGGTGCCCGTCGCTCCGCCAGCGTCCGCGCCGGCTCGCCCTCGAAGTCGATCACGGTGAACCCATCATCGGTTCTCAGGAGCTGGCCCAGGTGGTAGTCGCCGTGGATCCGGCTCACCCGGACTTGCCCTGCATCCTGGATCGCGCCGAGGCCGGCCGTGATCCTGGGAACGATCTTCGCCAGGCGGGGCCGGGTGGTTTCGTCGAGCACCTTCAATGCGTCGCTCAGCTGTCGCCGGGCCGAGCTGCTCCACATGGAGAGTTCTTCCCAGGTGGCAACGCGCGAGGGGAAGCCAGGGGCCGTGGGTCGAGAAGCCAGCGCCGCGTGCATCCCCGCCGTGAGGTTGCCGATCTGGGCAATCCCGCGAAGAGCCTCAGCCGCCCCATCCGGCTCCGAGGTGACGCGCTCGAGGACCCAGCTCCAGGCGTCGCCCGCGGAACGCACCAGCTGCTGGAGCATGGCGGCCGAGTGCGGCTCGCCGTCAAGCAGGTAGGTGGCTGATCCTGCGAGCGCAGGCGCCTCGTGAAAGCCGGCCTCGGTCAGGAAGGCATTCATCTCGACCTCGGGGTTGGCACCCGTTTCTACCAGCCGATACACCTTGAGCATCAGGGCCTCGCCCAGCGCCACCGATGTGTTCGATTGCTGCACCCCCAGCCGGCGTTCCGCCAGTGATGCGAGTGCAGCAGCCCCGCCCGGCTGCAGCGCCGAGGCCGCGTTGGTTGGACTGAAGCTCCACCGGCCGCGAGTACCCACGAGCTCGCCCCCATCGAGCATCAGCCCGGCGAGTGCGCGCCACACCCCGTCGCCGTCCCCCGGCTCCGAAAACAGGTCGCGGTCGAGCACGACCGGCACGAGATAGCGGGAGTGGCCGCCTGCCGCCTCCGCCGCCTCGAGCACGAGCAGCCAGCCAGGGGAGCCATCGATCTCCGCGGCGTCGAGGAGCTCGACGCCGGCCAGGGTGCGGGTCTTGGCGCGATACCAGCGTTGCGCCGCCAGCCACTCAGGCGTGAACGCTGACGCCAGGCGCTGGAGCCGGCGATCAATCGCCGGCGTGCGCGCCATCGGTCAGGAGGAACCAGTAGAACCCGTGCGGCGCGAAGGTCAGCAGGTACGGGAGCTCGCCGATGGGCGGGAAGCGGACGTGGCCGATCATCTCGATCGGCACCATGCCGTCGAACTCGCGCAGATCGAGCTCGACGTACTGCACGAAGCGCGACAGGTTAGCCACGCACAGGATGGTCACCCCCCCGTGCTCGCGCAGATAGGCGATCACCCGCATGTTCTCTGGTTCGAGGAACCGCAGGGAGCCACGCCCGAAGGCGGGGTAGCTGCGCCGGACGCCCAGGATGCGGCGCATCCAGTGCAACATGGAGCCGGGGATCCGCTCCTGGGCCTCAACGTTGACCGCCCCATACCCATAGACCGGATCGACGATCACCGGCGAGTAGAGCGCGGCGGCATCGGCGCCCGAGAAGCCGGCATTGCGATCGGGCGTCCACTGCATCGGGGTGCGGACGCCATTGCGATCGCCGAGGTACACGTTGTCTCCCATCCCGATCTCGTCGCCGTAGTAGATGACCGGGGTCCCCGGCATCGACAGCAGGAGGCCGTTGAGCAGCTCCAACCGGCCGCGGCTGTTCTCGACGAGCGGGGCAAGGCGGCGTCGAATCCCCATGTTGATGCGTGTACGAAGGTCGGCTGCGTACTCGTTCCACATGTAGTCGCGCTCGTCAGGGGTGACCATCTCGAGCGTCAGCTCGTCGTGGTTGCGGAGGAAGAGGGCCCACTGCGCGGTCTCGGGGATCGGCGGCGTGCGCTCGATGATGTCGACGATTGGGGAGCGGTCCTCCTTGCGCAGGGCGATCCAGATGCGAGGCATGAGCGGGAAGTGGAACGCCATGTTGCACTCGTCGCCGTCGCCGAAGTAGGGGCGCACCTCGTCCGGCCACTGGTTCGCCTCTGCCAGCAGCATGCGGCCGGGGTGCCTCTCGTCCATCGCCGCGCGCAGCCGTTTCAGCACCGCGTGGGTCTCCGGCAGGTTCTCGCCGTCGGTGCCCTCGCGCTCCACCAGGTACGGGACTGCATCCAGCCGCAGCCCGTCCACCCCCATCTCCAGCCAGAAGCGCATCACCCGGATGATCGCGCGCAGCACGGCGGGGGTGTCGAAGTTGAGATCGGGCTGATGGCTGAAGAAGCGATGCCAGTAATACTCCTGGCGCGCGTTGTCCCAGGCCCAGTTGCTCGTCTCGGTGTCGTTGAAGATGATCCGCGCGTCGGCGAACTTCTTGTCATCGGGCGACCAGACATACCAGTCCTGGCGTGGATTCGTCCTCGACGCGTGCGACTCCACGAACCATGGATGCTGGTCGCTGGTGTGGTTGATGACCAGCTCGGTGATCACTCGCAGGCCCCGCTTGTGCGCTGCCCGGACGAAGGCGCGGAAGTCGGCGCGGGTTCCGTACGCCGGGTGGATGTTGGTGTAGTCGGCGATGTCGTACCCGTCATCGCGCAGCGGCGAGGGGTAGAACGGCATCAGCCAGATGGTGGTGACGCCCAGGCTGGCGATGTAGTCGAGCTTGCCGGTGAGGCCGATGAAGTCGCCGATGCCGTCGCCGGACGAGTCGGCGAACGCCTTCACGTGCAGCTGGTAGATGACCGCATCCTTGTACCAGAGCGGGTCGCCGTCAAGGGGTGCCATGGGCCGTGAACCTGCCGGATTGGGATCCGCGGGTCGACGCATGGCGAGAGGGTACCCGCTCCCGAGCCGTTCGATTCAGCAACCGTCAACGAGGGCTGGCGCAAGCAGGGTTTGGCAGGCTGCGACGCAAGTCCAGTGCTTGACCCGGTACTCTCTCATCCGGCCCGAGGAGTGCTGCCGCCGAGCCGGCCGATCTCAATGCCCGGAGCCGTTGCGGAGGAGAAAGGTGCGTTACGGCCATTTCGATGACTCGCGACGCGAATACGTCATCACCCGTCCGGACACGCCCCTGCCGTGGATCAACTACCTCGGCAGCGAGGACTACGTCGGCATCATCTCGAATACGGCGGGCGGCTACTCGTTCTATCGCGACGCCCGGCTGCGCCGGCTGACGCGCTACCGGTACAACAATGCGCCGCTCGACCTTGGGGGTCGCTATCTCTACCTGCGGGACGACGACAGCGGTGCGACGTGGAGCCCCAGCTGGCAGCCGATGCGGCGCGACCTGACCGACTACAGCTGTCGGCACGGCCTCGGCTATACCGTGATCGGCGCCCGGTTCACCGACATTCACGTCGAGACGACCTACCTCGTCCCGCTCTCCGAGACCTTGGAGATCTGGAGCGCGCGCATCACCAACGAGCGCGAGACTGCGGCGAGCCTCTCCATCTTCAGCGCCGTGGAGTTCTGCCTGTGGGATGCCAACGACGACGCCACGAACTTGCAGCGCAACTACTCGATCGGCGAGGTCGAGGTGTCGGATGGCGTCATCTACCACACGACGGAATACCGGGAGCGTCGCAACCACTTCGCGTACTTCGCGTGCTCCGAGCCGATTGCAGGATTCGAGACGCAACGCGACGCGTTCCTGGGCCCGTACCGCGGCTGGGAGGATCCCCTGGTCGTCGAGCGTGGCGCCACCACGAACTCGATCGCACATGGTTGGCAGCCGATGGGTTCTCACCACGTCCGGCTCGAGCTTGGCCCCGGCGCGACGAGGGAGGTCACCTTTGTCCTGGGCTACGCGGAGAACCCCGCGGACGCGAAGTTCGACCCGCCTGGCTCCACCACCGTCGACCTGCGAGGCGTCCGGCCGGTCATCGACCGCTACCTGGAGCCTGACGCCGCGGATCGCGCCATGGCTGCTCTCCGCACGCGCTGGGACGAGCTGCTCGCGAACCTCCAGGTGCAGACCGGCAACGAGCACCTTGATCGGATGGTCAACGTCTGGAATGCGTACCAGTGCATGGTCACCTTCAACGTGTCGCGGTCCGCATCGCTCTTCGAGTCCGGCATCGGTCGCGGGATGGGGTTTCGTGATTCAAACCAGGACCTGTTGGGCTTTGTGCACATGATTCCCGAGCGGGCCCGCCAGCGGATCCTCGACATTGCCTCGACCCAGCTTCCCGATGGCGGGGCGTATCACCAGTATCAGCCCCTCACCAGGCGCGGCAACGACGCTATCGGGTCCGGCTTCAACGACGACCCGTTATGGCTCGTTCTCGCCGTCGCTGCCTACCTCAAGGAGACCGGCGACGCAGGCCTCCTGGACGAGCCCGTTCCATACGACAACCGGCAAGGCAGCGAGACGGCGCTGTATGAGCATCTCCAGCGGGCTGTCGGCTACACGCTCGAACGACTCGGCCCGCATGGCCTGCCCCTCATCGGGCGTGCCGACTGGAATGACTGCCTGAATCTCAACTGCTTCTCGGAAACGCCGGGCGAGTCATTCCAGACGACGGAGAACCGGAGCGGCGGGGTCGCCGAGTCGATCTTCATCGCCGGCCTTTTTGTGCTGGCGGCGAGCGAGATGCGCGAGATCGCCGCGCGACGCGACGACACGGCCGAGGCTCGACGCTGCGCGGCCGCCGCCGCTGCGATGGACGCGGCGGTCGACTCCAGCGGATGGGACGGCGCCTGGTTCCGTCGTGCCTACGACTACTTCGGCGCCCCCGTCGGCTCCGCCGAGAACGAGGAGGGCCAGATCTTCATCGAGCCGCAGGGCATCTGCGTGATGGCGGGCATCGGGCTGCGAGACGGAAGGGCGGTGCGGGCGCTGGCGTCGGTGCGCGAGCGGCTCGCCACCCCCCACGGGTTGATGCTCGTGCAACCGGCGTTCACCCGCTACCACGTGAACCTTGGGGAGATCTCGACCTATCCCCCCGGTTACAAGGAGAACGCGGGGATCTTCTGCCACACCAACCCGTGGGTGATGATCGCCGAGGCGATGACCGGCAATCCCGACGCAGCGGTCGACTACTACCTGCGCATCAACCCATCGGCTCGCGAGGAGATCTCGGAGATCCACCGAACTGAGCCGTACGTATACGCACAGATGATCGCCGGCCGTGACGCGGCGACGCACGGCGAGGCCAAGAACTCCTGGCTCACCGGCACGGCCGCCTGGAACCTCGTCGCGGTGAGCCAGTGGATCCTGGGGATTCGCCCCGAGCACGACGGCCTTCGGATCGATCCCCGGATCCCCGCCGAATGGGCGGGCTTCAGCGTCACGCGCCACTTCCGCGGGTCGACCTACCGGATCCGGGTCGTCAAGGCGCGAGGCGCGGTCGGCAGGTCGACCAGGCTCACGGTCGACGGCGCCGACGTGGATGGAACGCTCGCGCCATTGCCGCGAACCCGTGACCAGGAGATCGTGGTCGAGGTTCACATCGACTAGCCGGCGCCATCGCGTCCCCCAGGGTCGTCCGGGCAGATCGCGCTCTCTCCGAAGGGGGGTTGACGGGCCCTGCTATTGTTCTCCCATGGCCCGTGAGAGCGCTCTCACCAGGAAAGCGACTGCCATCTCCGATCGGCAGCATCACGCGGGACGCCAGGCGGTTACCCTGGATGCGGTCGCGCGGGTGGCAGGCGTGTCGCGGGCGACCGTATCCCGAGTCGTGAATGGCAACCCCAAGGTGACTCCCGTGGTCCGACACGCCGTGGAGCGTGCCGTTGGGCGCTTGGGCTACGTCCCCAATCCGGCGGCCAGGAGCCTCGTCACGCGACGCAGCGGCTTCATCGCGCTCGTCATTCCCGAGCAGACGACGAGCCTCTTCGGTGACCCGTTCTTTCCCCGCCTTCTGGCGGGCATCAGCAGCGAGCTGGCGGCGAGCAACGTCCAGCTCGTGCTGATGATCGCGCAGGGGTCCGCCCAGAGCCGAGCCGAGGCATACGTCGCCGCAGGCCACGTCGATGGCGCGCTGCTCGCTTCGCTGCACGGGGACGACCTGCTTCCCGATCGCCTGCGCACGCGTGGGGTCCCGGTGGTGGTCGGGGGCCGGCCGCCGACCTCGTCCACGGTGAGCTACGTGGATGTCGACAACGAGGTCGGAGCCCGCACCGCGGTGGAGCACCTGCTGGAAGGACGCCGCCGCCGAGTGGCGACGATCACCGGACCGCTCGACATGCCGGTTGGCGTCGACCGCCGAGCCGGATACCGGCGCGCGCTGGCTGTTGCGGGGATCGTCCAGGACGACGGGCTCGAGGCGAATGGCCATTTCACGCAGGAGGGCGGCGCCATGGCGATGCGGGCCATCCTCGCACGCCACCCGGACGTCGACGCGGTATTCGCCGCGTCCGATCTCATGGCGATCGGTGCTGTGGGCGAACTGCGGAGAGCAGGGCGCCGCATTCCAGATGACGTGGCCGTGGTCGGGTTCGACGATTCGGCCCTTGCTGCCGCTTCAGAGCCTCCGTTGACGAGCATTCGTCAGCCGATCGAGGAGATGGGCCGCGAGATGACGCGGCTGCTCCTGGAGGCCATTGAAACGAGGAGCCCGATTCCCAAGCAGGTACTGCTGGGAACGAGCCTCGTCGTTCGGGAATCCAGTGCTGCGACGATGGGGATGAGGTCCGCATGAGCGCATCCTCGAGAGTCCGCGCAGCCGAATTCGCGTGAGGAAGTAAGGAGCAACCATGCCCTCGCGATCAATAATTGGCGGCACATCCAACAGATGGAGGAATCGGACGATGAGACAACACTGGTGGCGGGGCGCGTCCCTGCTATTCGCGGGCACGATCCTGCTCGCAGCCTGCTCGAGCGGGTCGTCACCTTCGGCTTCGGCGGCTGGAAGCACAGCTGCGCAGCCGTCGGGGTCCGCCGCGACGTCGAGCGGAACCAAGGAACTTGACGATGCCCTTGCCGGCAAGTACACGGGCAAGGTCGTCACCGCGTACGGGCCGTTCGTCGACGAGGACCAGGCCAAGTACGAAACCATGGTCAAGGTCTTCGAGGACGCCACTGGCATCGACGTCAAGTACGAAGGCACGAAGCAGTTCGAGCAGGACATCTCGGTCCGGGTCGATGCGGGCAACGCTCCCGACGTCGCGGACTTCCCTCAGCCCGGCTTGCTTGCGTCCTTCGCAAAGACGGGCAAGGCCGTCGACCTGAGCTCGTTCCTGTCGGCTGACTACCTCAAGGCCCAGTACGTCCAGAGCTGGCTCGACATGGCCACCATGCCAGGCCCGAGCGGCAACGTCACCGCCGGCGTCTGGGAGCGGGTCAACGCCAAGAGCTTCATCTGGTATCCCAAGAAGGCCTTCGATGCCGCCGGCTACAAGGTGCCGACGACCTGGCAGGAGCTGACCGACCTGACGGCCCAGATCCAGGCCGATGGTGACACCCCCTGGTGCGTCGGGATCGAATCCGGCGTGGCTACCGGCTGGGCGGCGACCGACTTGATCAACGACATCATGCTCGGCAGCCAGCCTCCCGAGACCTACGACAAGTGGGTCGCGGGCACGCTGCCGTTCTCCTCTCCGGAGGTGAAGGCCGCCTGGCAGACCATGGCTGACATGTGGCTGAAGCCTGGAGAGGTCTTCGGTGGAACGAAGGGGATCGTGAGCACGGCCTTCGGCGACGCGCCCGCGTCGATGTTCACCGATCCGCCGAAGTGCTGGCTCCATCGCCAGGGTAACTTCATCACCAGCTTCTTCCCCAAGACAGCCGTGGCGGGCGTCGATTACGACTTCTTCCCGCTGCCGGCAGTTGACGCGAGCCACGCCGGCTACATGCAGGTTGCAGGGGACATCTGGGGCATGTTCAACGATCGGCCCGAGGTCCGGGCACTGCTGGAGTGGTACACGAGCGCGAAGCACCTCGAGCCCTGGATGGCGACCGGTGGTGCGCTTGCACCGCAGAAGGACGTCGACACGTCCAAGTACGGCCAGGCCGTCGAGCAGAAGATCGGGGCCCTTCTGAAGAGCGCCACCGCCATCCGATTCACGTCGGGCGACCAGATGCCCGGTGCGGTCAGGACGGCGTTCTGGAAGGAGATCACCTCGTTCATCAACGGCGACGAGACTATCGAACAGGCATTGGCGAACATCGACAAAGCCAAGTCGTAACGTCTCCGTCCCAATCACCCCGGAGAGGGGCGGCCAAAATGGCCGCCCCTCTTCCCTTCGTATGGCATCCTGTTGCGACGCCGACCTGACCGCACCCGTCGGCGATCGTTCCCGTGGCTGAGGGAGTCGTGGAGTGGCATTGACCGAGCCGCCATTGGCCGCGTTCAACGACGAGGCGCCGCCTGAGGCGCGGGCCCGCAACCTCGCCCTCGGCATTGGCGGGGTGATCCTGACCGTCGTCTTCCTTGTGGCGGGCTACGTCATCCTGGCGGACAAGGCCTCGCCGATCCCCAAGCCGCTCATCACACTGCTGGCCGTCATCTGGGGAGTCGGCGGCCTGCTGGCGATCTTCACGGTCTCGAACTGGATCGTGGAGCAGCTGCCGGCCAGGGCGATGCAGATCCTCCTGCCGGTCGTGTTCATCGGGCCAGCGGTCATCTTCCTCGTCTACTTCCTGGTGCTTCCGGCGATCCGGACGTTCGCGACGAGCTTCTTCGACCAGGACGGCGCGGCCTTCGTGGGGCTGGCCAACTACATCCGGGTCTTCACCGACGACGCGACGCTGCTCGCCTTCCGCAACAACCTGCTGTGGCTCGCGTTCGGGGCGAGCCTGACGGTCATCATGGGCCTGCTGATCGCGGCGCTCGCTGACCGTTCTCGTTTCGAGGTGATCGCCAAGTCGATCATCTTCATGCCGGTCGCCATCTCGCTCGTTGGTGCGGGCATCATCTGGAAGTTTGTCTATGCGGTTCGCGATCCGAGCTCGCCCCAGATCGGCCTGCTGAACGCGATCTGGGTCGGCCTTGGCCATTCGCCGATCGGCTGGCTTGCCGACAACCAGCCGCTCAACAACCTCTTCCTGATCGTGGTCGTCGTCTGGCTCCAGACCGGGTTCGCCATGGTTCTCTTCTCCGCCGCCATCAAGGGTGTCCCGGCCGATCTGCTCGACGCGGCACGCGTGGACGGTGCGAACGAGATCCAGACATTCATGCGCATCGTGGTGCCGACGATCATGCCCACGATCATCACGGTGGCGACCACGATCGTGATCTTCACGCTGAAGATCTTCGACGTCGTGGTGGTGCTCACCAACGGGAACTTCGGCACCCAGGTGATCGCAACCGAGTTCTACACGCAGTTCTTCAGCAATCGGAGCTTCGGCCTGGGATCGGCCATCGCCATCGTGCTGCTGATCCTGGTGCTCCCGGTGATGGTCTACAACCTCCGTCGCTTCCGGCAGCAGCAGGCGTAGCCATGCCAAGACGCCGCCGCTGGCTCGGCCAGCTCGCAGTGAACGGAACGTTGGCGGTCATCTGCTTCATCTGGCTGGTGCCGACCATCGGCCTCCTGGTGAGCTCCATTCGGCCAGCGGCCGACGTCCTCAACTCGGGCTGGTGGTCCGTCCTGCCGCACCAGGACTACGTGACGACCAAGGAGCTCCCGATTCCCACGGGCGTGACCGGCGATGCGCCGATCACCATCGAGGGGGTCTCGGCAACATTCGATGGATTCCGCGGCGGCGTCACGGCTCCGGACGGCAGGCGGATCCTGTGGGTCGGCAACCGCCGCACGGGGCGAATCGAGATTCAGCAGAAGCAGTGGGTGGCCCCGTTCAACTTCACGCTGCGCAATTACCAGGTCGTGCTGTCGGGGGGTGACAAGACGTACGAGAACACCGGTGGCACCCTCCGAACCGAGAGGGGGAGCGACCTCGGCAGCGCATTCATGAACAGCATCGCCGTGACCATCCCAGCCACCGTCATCCCACTGACGGTTGCGGCCTTCGCCGCCTATGGCTTCGCCTGGATGCGATTCCGCGGTCGGATGGCGCTCTTCGCACTGCTGGTGGCGCTCCTCGTCATCCCGCTGCAGATCGCACTCGTGCCGGTGTTGCGCGACTACACGGGGCTCAACCTGAACGGAACCTACCTCGGGGTATGGCTCGCGCACACGGGCTTCGGGTTGCCGCTCGCCATCTACCTCGTGTTCGGTTTTGTGAGCGAGATCCCGCGAGACCTGATCGACTCGGCGGTCACCGACGGCGCTTCCCATTTCGCGGTCTTCCGCCGCATCATCATTCCCCTCTCGGTGCCGGTCCTGGCATCGTTCGCCATCTTCCAATTCCTGTGGGTCTGGAACGACTACCTGGTGGCGACCACCTTCCTCGGGGGCACCCAGGATGTGCAAGTCCTCACCATCAAGCTTGTGAACCTCGCCGGCACTCGAGGGCAGGACTGGCAGCTGTTGACCGCCGGGGCCTTCGTTTCGATGATCATCCCGCTGATCGTCTTCTTCGCGCTGCAGCGCTACTTCGTCCGAGGGCTGCTGGCCGGCTCCGTTAAAGGCTGAACCCGGTGATTCCCGCCGGTCGCTGCAGAGGCTAGTTGATCAGCGCTTTCTCGGACGTCGGGTCGAAGACGTAGAGCCGGTCGAGTGGCACTGCCAGCTCGACCTGCTCGCCGGCCTTGACCTTCCGGTCGGACGGCAAGAGGGCCACGATGTCGTTCCCCTCCGCCCGCGCATGGATCAGTTCTTCGTTGCCGAGGTATTCGACGACGTCGACCTCCGCGGGGAAGCGCATCACCGAATCGGTGGTCCCGTTCGCCAGCTTGAGATGCTCGGGGCGGAACCCGATCGTCAGGCTCTTGCCCGGGATCTGTGCGGCGACGACCCTGGCCGGCTCCCCGCCAAGGCTCAGCCTGGTCTGCCCCATCATCAGCTCGCCGCCGGCGGTCGTCACGGTCACGAAGTTCATCGCCGGGGATCCGATGAAGCCGGCTACGAACAGGTTGGCGGGGTGGGTGTAGAGCTCCTCCGGGGTGCCAACCTGCAGCAGCAGGCCGTCCTTCATCACCGCGATCCGGTCACCCATCGTCATCGCCTCGACCTGGTCATGAGTGACGTACACGATCGTCGTGCCCAGGCGTCGGTGGATCCGCGCGATCTCGGCTCGGGTCTGAACCCGCAGCTTGGCGTCCAGGTTGGAGAGCGGCTCGTCCATCAGGAAGACCTTCGGCTCGCGGACGATCGCCCGGCCCAGGGCGACGCGCTGCCGCTGGCCGCCGGAGAGCGCCTTCGGCTTGCGGTCAAGGTACTTGTCGAGGCCCAGGATCCCGGCCGCCTCGCGGACCCGGGTGTCGATCTCGGCCTTCGGCATCTTGCGCAGCTTCAGGCCGAAGGCCAGGTTGTCGAAGACGCTCATGTGGGGGTAGAGGGCGTAGCTCTGGAAGACCATCGCGATGTCCCGGTCCTTGGGTGCCACGTCATTGACGACCTGGTCGCCGATCAGGAGCTTCCCCTCGCTGATCGATTCGAGCCCGGCGATGCACCGCAGCGCGGTCGTCTTCCCACAGCCGGAGGGACCGACGAGGACGAGGAACTCCCCGTCCGCGATCTCCAGGCTCAGGTCATTGACAGCGATCACGTCGCCCGAAAAGCGCTTGAACAGGTGATCGAAGGTGACCGTCGCCATCCGCATCATCCTCTTGAGGGGTCTGCGCTCGCCCATCGGGCGGGTCAACCTGGCCGCGCTTCGGGCGCGGGCGGCCATCATATGTCAGCTGATGGCCGTGGGGGAAGAGCCTTCCTCGGTCAATCCCCACAGATCACCGACCGTGAAGCCCTCGGGGAACGGGTCGTCCGGGTCGACGACATATTCGGCCCTGCCGGTGATCCAGGCGCTGCCGGTCAGCTGCGGCACGACCGCGCGGTACGGGCCGACCGTCGTCTCGCGCAGCAGGCGGCCCGTCCAGGCCGTTCCCAGGATCCCCTCGTGGACATAGTCCTCGCCGATGCCAAGCTTGCCTCGCGCGTGCAGCACTGCCATCCGGGCGCAGGTGCCGGTCCCGCACGGGGATCGGTCCAGGACGCCCGTGAACGACTCCGGGCGCGACCAGTCGAGGGTGCCAGAGCTGACGACCACGGTGTTCTTGCCATGTGCGCCGGGAAGGGTCGGCGGGGCGGTCAGCTCGACGATGCTGATGCCTCGGATCTTCGGGTGGTCGGGATGTGCCACGGGGATCTGCTCGCGGGCGGCGGCCTTGACCATCTCGCCCAGACGGACGATGTCGCGTCCCTCGTCCGGAGTCAGGCCCAGACCCAGCGCCGATGCCTCGACGATCGCGAAGAACATGCCGCCCCATGCCACGTCCACCTTGATCCTGCCGATCTCCGGCACCTCCACCGGGGCGTTGACCTCGATCGCGAAGGCCGGCACGTTCTCGAAGGTGATGGAGGTGGCCCTGCCGTCGCGCACCTCGGCACGCACCCGGATCAGGCCGGCTGGCGCCTCGAGGGTGAGCTGGGTGATCGGCTCGGTCACCGGCACGAGCCCCTCCTCGATCAGCACGGTCGCGGTGCAGATCGTGTTCGACCCCGACATCGGCGGGTACTCGGTCGGCTCCATGATGATGAAGCCGGCGTCGCAGTCCGGC
>DATCQR010000064.1:0-21565 GCA_036569405.1 Candidatus Limnocylindria bacterium | reverse complement strand
CCGCTCGAGCGTGCCATCGGCCTGCCAGGCCTTGAGGGCGGCGGCCGCGGCCGCGTGTGGATCCGGCTCTGCGGAGAGCTCCAGCCGGATCGCGTTGCGCTCGTTGCGGCTCAACAGCTCGGCCTGCTGCGCCGGCGTGATGACGTCGTACGGTGGGCAGACCACCTCCGTCAGGTCGGCGATCCGCATGCCGGGTGGGGAGGGGGTCGCGTAGCGATCCAACGCATAGCCGAGCCCGCGGAACGGGCGGAGGGTGGGCATGCGGAGGCTAGGGGCCGCCCAGCGCCCGTATCGGTTCCAGCGTGGAGGCGTCCTCGAGCGAGCTCATATCGCCCGGATCGAGCCCCAGGTAGGCGGCACGCGCCAGCCGGCGCAGGATCTTGCCGTTGCGCGTCTTGGGCAGGCTCGGGACCAGGTGCACCGCTCCCGGCCTGAACGACTTTCCGAGCCGCTCGACCACCGTCTGCCCGATATCCGCCGCCAGCCCGTCGCCCCGGTCAGCGTCGCCGCGAACAACTGCGAAGAGCGCGATCGTCTCGCCCTTGATCTCGTTGGGCACCCCTATCGCCAGCGCCTCGGCCACCAGCGGATGGGAGACGGCGGCCGACTCGACCTCCGCGGGACCGATCCGCTTGCCGGCGACCTTGATGGTGTCGTCCGAGCGACCGGAGATGTACCAGAAGCCGGCCGGGTCGACGCGCGCCCAGTCGCCGTGCACCCACACCCCCGGCAGGCGGCTCCAGTACGCCTCCAGGTATCGCTCGCGATCGTGCCAGAAGCCCTGCGTCATGCCGGGCCACGGCTGGCGGATCGCCAGCTCCCCAACCTCGTCGCGCACGGGGCGTCCCTCGGCGTCAACCACGTCAGCCGCCATTCCCGGGCAGGGACCGGAGAACGAGCAGGGGGCGATCGGCGCAATGGTGGTGCAGCCCACGATCCCGCCACTGATCTCCGTCCCGCCCGAGTAGTTGATGATCGGCAGGCGCGAGCCTCCGATGGTCTTGAACAGCCACCACCACGGATCGGGGTTCCACGGCTCGCCCGTCGAGCCGAGCACGACCAGCGTCGACAGGTCGTGCCCTCCGGGCGGCTCGTCGCCGTGGGTCATCAGGGCGCGCACCAGCGTGGGGCTGATCCCCAGGTGGGTGATCCGGTGGCGCTCCACCAGGCCCCACAGCCGATCGGGACCCGGGTAATCGGGCGTTCCCTCGTAGATGAACAGCGTGGCGCCCAGCATCGGGGCCCCGGCGACGGCCCACGGACCCATCATCCAGCCCATGTCCGTGAACCAGAAGAGCGTGTCGCCTGCCTGCAGGTCGAATGAGTGGGCCAGGTCCACCGCCGCCTTGATCGGAAAGCCGCCGTGCACGTGGAGCGCCCCCTTGGGCCGGCCCGTCGTGCCCGAGGTGTAGATGATCATGAAGGGGTCGTTGGCGTCGGTCGCCGCGCTCTCCAGCGGCTGATCGGAGGCCGATGTCACAGCCGCGTCCCACCACACGTCGCGCTCCGGGCGCCAGGCGACCTCGCCTCCGGCGTGCCGGACGACGAGGCAGCGCTCCACCGATGAAGCCCGGGCCAATGCCTCGTCGGCGGTCGCCTTCATCGGCACCGGCTTGCCGCGACGCGCGAAGCCGTCGGCCGTGACCAGGAGCTTCGCCTCGCAGTCGGCGAGGCGGCTGGCGACCGCATCGGCTCCGTAGCCGGAGAAGATCGGCGTGTAGATCGCCCCGAGCTTGCCCACCGCCAGCACGGCGATCACCGCCTCGGGAATCATGGGCAGGAAGATGCCGACCCGATCGCCGCGCTCCACGCCCAGCGCGACCATGGCGTGTGCCGCGCGGTCGACCGCCCAGCGCAGCTGCGCGCGGGTGAACTGGCGGACCTCGCCGTCCTCCCCCTCCCAGACGAGCGCCATCTCGTCCGGACGAGCAGCCGCGGGCTCGTCGAGCGCCATGCGCACGTAGTTGAAGCCGGCGCCGCTGAACCAGCGGGCCCACTCGATCCCGCGGGTGGTATCCAGCACGGTGCCCGGCTCCGGGTCGAATCGGACGCCGATATCCGCCACCGCGGCCTGCCAGAACCAGGCGGGATCCGCCACGGCGCGGGCCTGGAGCGCTTCGAGGTCGGCGGAGCCGGTGGCGGCCAGGAACCGGGCGAGGCGGCTCCGCTGCAGGTATGCCGGCGAGGGGCGCCAGGCCGCGGCGTCGGTATCGGTCCCGAAGAGCGGACCGCTCACATCGCGCGCACGCCGAGCAGGTTGCGTGCGATGACCATGCGCTGGATCTCGCTCGTCCCCTCGCCGATCTCGGTCAGCTTCGCATCGCGCAGGTAGCGCTCGACGCGGTACTCGGTGATGTAGCCGTAGCCGCCGTGGACCTGCACCGCGTCATTGGTCACCTGGCGCGCCACCTCGCTGGCGAAGAGCTTTGCCATGGCGGCCTCGGTCGAATACGGCGCACCGCTGTCCTTCAGCCACGCGGCGCGGTAGACCATCAGGCGGGCGGCGTCGATCTGGGTCGCCATGTCCGCGATCTTGAAGGCGATCCCCTGGAACGAGGCGATCGGCCGGCCGAACTGCTGCCGGTCCTTCGAGTACGCCGAGGCGGCCTCGTACGCTGCCTGGGCGAGGCCCAGGGCCATGGCGCCGATCCCGATCCTGCCGCCGTCGAGGGTCTTCAGGAAGAGCCGATCCCCGTCGCCCTCCTCCCCCAGCAGGTTTTCGGAGGGGATCCGGCAGTCGTCGAAGAGCAGCTCGCCGGTGTTGCTGGCGTGGAGGCCCATCTTCTCCTCCATCCGACCGATGGAGAAGCCAGGCGTCCCGGCCTCGACGATGAAGGCGCTGATCTTGCCGGAGTCGGCGTTTCGATCGGTAACGGCGGTGACGATGTAGGTGTCCGCCACCCCCGCATTGGTGATGAAGCGCTTGCTACCGGTCAGCACCCAGTCCTCGCCGTCGCGATGCGCCCGTGTCCGCGTCCCGCGCGAGTCCGAGCCCGCTCCCGCCTCGGTCAGGCCGTAGGCGCCGAGCTTGGCGCCACTGGCCAGCGGGCGCAGGTATCGCTCCTTCTGCTCCGGCGTGCCGGCCGTGAACAGTGGTGCGCAGCCGAGGCTGGTGTGCGCGCTGACGATGATGCCGACGCTGCCGGAGACGCGCGACAGCTCCTCGACCGTGATGGCGTAGGCAAGGGAGTCGAGCCCGGTGCCGCCGACCTCCTCGGGATAGGGCACGCCCAGCAGCCCGAGCGCGGCAGCCTTGCGGATGATCTCCGCCGGGAACTCGCCGCTCCGCTCCATCTCATCGGCGACGGGTTCGATTTCCCGCTCGGCGAAGTCGCGAACGGTGCGCCGAATCTCGACATGCGGCGCTGAGAGGGCAAAGTCCATCGGTCGGGCGAGTCTAGCAGCCCCGCTCGTTGACACCGCCGCGCGACGGGGTCCTATACTCCGATCTGGCCCGCACGGCCGCCCTTCTCCGATCAGGATCCCCACTTCGCACGAGGGACCCCGGTTGCCGCAAAGCGTCGACGTTCGCCTCGACCACATCACGAAGCGATTCCACGAGGTCGTCGCGGTCGACGACCTCTCGCTGGAGGTCGAGCGTGGCGAGTTCTTCTCGATGCTCGGCCCATCGGGCTGCGGCAAGACCACCACCCTGCGCATGATCGGCGGCTTCGAGGAGGCGACCTCCGGCACGATCTACCTCGGAGACGCCGATGTCACCGGGCTGCCGCCATTCAAGCGCGACGTGAACACGGTCTTCCAGAACTACGCGCTCTTCCCGCATCTCTCTGTCTTTGAGAACGTCGCGTTCGGGCTCCGCCGGCGAAAGGTGGCCGCCAGCGAGATCGCGAACCAGGTCGGGGCGATGCTCGAGCTGGTCGAGCTGCCCGGCTACGAGGCCCGCAAGCCGTCTCAGCTCTCGGGCGGCCAGCAGCAGCGCGTGGCGCTCGCGCGCGCGCTCATCAACCGCCCGCGTGTCCTCCTTCTCGACGAGCCCCTGGGCGCCCTCGACCTGAAGCTGCGCAAGCAGATGCAGCTCGAGCTGAAGCGGATCCAGACCGAGGTAGGGATCACGTTCATCTACGTCACCCATGACCAGGAAGAGGCGATGACCATGTCCGACCGGATCGCAGTCATGCGCGCCGGCCGGATCGAGCAGCTCGGCAACCCCGAGGAGCTCTACGAGCGGCCGCGCACGGCCTTCGTGGCGGGGTTCCTCGGCGTCTCCAACCTGCTCGAGGGTGAGATCGCCGGCGGCGACGGCTCACTCGTCACGGTCAAGCTCCACGACGGGACGGTTCTGCGCGCCCCCGGCGAGGGCGTGGCGACCACCGGACCGGTCCGGATCGGCGTGCGGCCCGAGAAGCTGCGGGTCGATGCTCGCGTCGAGGCCGGCGCCAGCAACGGCCTGAACGCGCTGAGCGGGACCGTGCTGGACGCCAGCTACATCGGGGTGAGCACCCAATACCTCGTTCAGACCGCCGAGGGGCATCGGCTCACGGTCTATGCCCAGAACCTCGACACCGCCGGAGCCGGCGAGCTGCTGGCAGGCGGCCAGCACGTGCAACTGACCTGGAAGCCACAGCACACGTTCGTGATCAGCGGCCCCGCCGAGCATGTCGCCGGCGATCCGCACCTGACGGAGGAAGGAGAGTCCCATGCGTGACCCCGAGGAGCGAGGCGAGATTGAGGTCGCCATCGACAGGATCCTGCGCCAGGACCCCATGTCGCGGCGCACGTTCATGCGCAGAACGGGCCGTGGCGGACTCGCGCTCGGGGCGATGCTGACGCTCCCGTCGCTGCTTGCCGCCTGCGCGCCGGCCAAGAAGAAGCTGGAATGGGCCAACTGGCCCCTCTATATCGACATCGACGACAAGGCCGCGCCGGCCCCGACTCCGTATCCGAGCCTCAACAAATTCATCAAGGACACGGGGATCGACGTCCACTACGTGGAGGCGATCAACGACAACGAGGAGTTCTACGGGACCATCCAGCCGGACCTGGCTGCCGGCAACGCCACCGACTGGGACATCGTCAGCCCAACCAGCTGGATGGTGAAGCGGATGGCCGACCAGGGCTACCTGGAGGAGATCGACCACAGCAAGCTCCCCAACTGGACGGCGAACTGCGCCGATTATGCCAAGGGCCTCTGGTTCGATGCCGACAACAAGTACAGCGTGTGGTGGCAGGGGGGGATCACCGGCATCGGCTACGATCCGAAGCTGACCGGCCGCGAGATCACCAAGTTCGACGACCTGCTCGACCCCGAGTTCAAGGGTCGGGTCGGCGGATTCAGCGACATGCGGGACATGATGACCCTCTGCCTGGCGTCCCTCGGGATCGACCCCTCCACCGCCACTGTCGCTCAGGCGCAGCAGGCCAGGGACAAGCTGCTCACGGCGGCCAAGGCCGGGCAGTTCCGCGGCTTCTATGGCAATGAGTACTACGACGCGCTGGCAGCCGGCGACCTGGTCGCATCGGTCGCCTGGTCGGGTGACATCACCCAGATGCAGCTCAACGACAACGACAAGGTCCTATTCGTCGTGCCGTCGGACGGGGCCCCGCGCTGGAATGACAACCTGGTCATCCCCAAGAAGGCCGCCTGGATCGATCAGGCGCACAAGCTGATCAACTACTGGTACGACCCGGCGGCAGCCACCACGCTCTCGGAGTACGTCGGCTACTTCACCCCGGTGAAGGGCGTCTCGGAGCTGATCAAGGCCGACGCCGATGCCTACCGGGCCGATGGCGACACGGAGAACGCCGACTACTACGACGCCGTGGGGCCGACCGTCACGCCAACCCCGGACCAGCTGGCCGGGACGTTCGACTATCCGCAGTTCGAGAATCCGGACGACGAGAAGGCCTGGAACGACATGTTCCTGGAGGTCACGACCGCAGCCGGATGAACCGCGCCGGCCGCCGCCTGGTGCCGTACCTGCTCCTCCTCCCGGGTACGGCATGGCTCCTCCTCTTCTTTGCCGTGCCCATGGCCTTCATGCTGGTCATGTCGCTGCAGGAAGGGTCGCTGAGCACCGGCTACCACCTGACCTGGAACTGGGGCATCTACCCCGAGGTGGCTTCCCGGTACGGGGTGCTCTTCGTGCGTTCCGTCAGCTATGCGCTGGCGACCACGGTCCTGACCCTGGCGATCGGCTTCCCGATGGCCTACACCATCGCCTTTTACGGCGGCCGGCTCAAGAACGCGTTGGTCCTGGTCGTGATCATGCCGTTCTTCGTGAGCTTCGTGATCCGCACCCTGAACTGGCGGATGATCCTCTCCGACAACGGGCTCGTCTTCGGCACGCTCAAGGACGCAGGCCTCCTGGAGCAGTCGTTCCGCTTCCTGGCCACTCCCGCCGCCGTGATCTTCGGGCTGACCTACAACTTCCTGCCATTCATGGTGCTGCCCCTCTACGTCGCGCTGGAGAAGATCGACCGCCGCCTGATCGAGGCGGGCACGGATCTGTATGCCAGTCGGGCGCAGGCCTTCTGGCGCATCACCTTCCCACTCGCCCTGCCCGGCGTCGTGGCCGGCTCCCTGCTGACCTTCATTCCCGCGGTGGGCGACTTCATCAACGCCGACATCATCGGGGCCCGCAGCCCGGAGGTCGCGATGGTCGGCAACGTGATCCAGCGGCTCTTCCTGAGTGTCAACGACTTCCCTGCCGCGGCCGCCCTCGGCTTCGTGCTCGTGGCGGCGACGATGCTGCTGGTGGGCGTCTATACGCGGCTCGTCGGCACCGATCGGCTGACGAGCTGATGCACCGCCTGACGCGCTGGCTGCTGCCGGGGTTCACCGCGCTGGTCGTCGCCTTCCTGTTTGCGCCGATCGTGGTGATGATCGCCTTCAGCTTCAACAGCCCGCGTGGGCACCAGAACATCACCTGGCAGGGCTTCACCCTCGACAACTACCTGACCATCTGGAATCGCTCGGACATCACCGACCCGATGGTGACGAGCCTCACCATCGCCGTGCTCTCGACGATCGTGGCGACCGTCTTCGGCACGATGATCGCCCTCTCGCTGACCCGCTATCAGTTCCACGGGCGGGGCATCCTCAACCTGCTCATCTTCATCCCGATGACCGCGCCGGAGGTCATCCTGGGCGCTTCGCTCCTCACTCTGTGGGTGGCAATCGGCCTCGGGCGCGGCCTGCCGACGATCCTGGTGGCCCACATCATGTTCAACATCAGCTACGTCGTGGTGACCGTGCGAGCCAGGCTGATCGGCTTCAACCGCTCGCTGGAGGAGGCGGGGATGGACCTCTACGCCACGGAATCGACCACCTTCTGGAAGGTGACCTTCCCGCTCATCTTCCCAGGGATCCTGGCTGCCGCTCTCCTGGCGTTCGCCCTCTCCATCGACGACTATGTGATCACGCTCTTCAGCGCCGGCCATACCGTCACGTTCCCGCTGTGGGTCTACGGGGCCAGCCGCATCGGAATCCCCCCGGAGGTCAATGCACTGGGCACGCTCTTCTTCCTGATCGCCTTCGTCTTCATCATCGTCCAGGTCTGGGCGCAGCGTCGGGGAGGCCGGGACGCGCAGCAGACCGGGGTGCCGATCGCGCCGGTGGCAAGCCGATGACCGACGAAGCGACTCCCTGGCAGGAGCTCCGCGCCGGCGTGCCGCCGGTCTGGGCCCGCTACACCGACCTGGTGGTCGAACGGGGCATCGGCTCGTGGATCGAGACGATCGAGGGCGAGCGCTACCTGGACTACACCTGTGGGATCGGGGTCACCAACACCGGCCACGCCCACCCGCGGGTTGCCGCGGCGATCGCCGAGCAGGCCGGCAGGATCATCCACGCCCAGCAGAACATCCTCCATCACAAGCCCGGCCTCGAGCTCCACGCGCGCCTGCCCCGCACCTTCCCGGGGCTCAGAGGTGCGGATGAGGCTGGCCTCTTCCTCTCCAACTCGGGGGCGGAGGCGATCGAGGCGTCGGTCAAGCTCGCGAAGTACGCCACCCGGCGCCCGGCGATCATCGCCTTTCGCGGCGGCTTCCACGGCCGAACGCACGGGGCCATGGCGCTCACCAGCTCGGGGGTCAAGTACCGAGGCCACTTCGAGCCGCTGATGGGCGGCGTGCACTTCGCCCCGTACCCGTACGCGCTGCGCAACCCGACCGGCCGCAACGCCGAGGCGGCAGTGGCCTTCAGCCTGGCGGGGATCGAGGAGCTCTTCGCGACCGTCATCTATCCCGATGACGTGGCCGCCTTCCTGGTCGAGCCGATCCTGGGCGAGGGCGGCTATGTGGTCCCGCCTGACTCGTTCCTTCCCGCGCTGCGCGAGATCGCCGATCGGCACGGCATCCTGCTCATCGCCGACGAGGTGCAGACCGGGATGGGGCGCACCGGCAGGATGTGGGCGACCGACTGGTACGACGCGCGCCCCGACATCCTGGTCATCGCCAAGGGGATCGCCTCGGGGATGCCGCTCTCCGGCATCATGGCCCGCCGCGAGCTGCTCGACCGGCTGGGACCGGGCGCCCATGGCGGGACCTATGGCGGCAATGCGGTCGCCTGCGCCGCGGCCGTGGCCACGCTCGACGTGATCGAGTCGGAGGGGCTGCTGGCCAACGCCGCGCGCCAGGGAGAGCGGCTGCTTGCCGGGCTGCATGGGGCCGCCGTGGGACACAGCTGCGTCGCCGAGGTTCGCGGGAGGGGCCTGATGATCGGGATCGAGCTCGCGCAGGGGCCCGAGCTGACGCCGCGGCCGGACCTCGCCAAGGCAATCCTGCACGAGGCCTTCGACCGCAAGCTGCTGCTCCTCAGCTGCGGCACCTACGGCCAGGTGGTGCGCGTCATCCCGCCTCTGGTCACGACCGATGAAGAGGTCGAGACCGCCATCGGCGTCATCTCCGAGTCGCTGGCCGCGGTCGGGGCCTAGCCCTCGCCCGGTTCGG
Organism: Candidatus Limnocylindria bacterium; assembly: GCA_036569405.1. Lineage (GTDB taxonomy): Bacteria > Chloroflexota > Limnocylindria > QHBO01 > QHBO01 > CF-167. The sequence goes on along the minus strand of DATCQR010000064.1, from coordinate 12,655 downwards.
CCGCGATGCGGCGATAGCGCGACCCGAACCAGAGGAGCGGCTCGCCGCCCTCCTCGTACCCCGCGGCCACGATCTCGCCGATGAAGATGGTGTGCGTGCCCGCGGCATGCGATTCGTGCAGCCGACAGTCGAAGAAGGCGATCGCCCCGTCGAGGATCGGTGAGCCGGTCTCCGCCTCGTGCCACGGCGCGTCGCAGAAGCGCTGAAGCTTTCCGGCGGTGGTCGGCAGGGCAAAGCAGTCGGCGATCGCGCGCTGCCCGGCACCGAGCACGCTGACGGCGAACGAGTGGCTTCCGACGATGGCCACGTGCGTCTCGCTTCCCCGGTTGATGCTGGCCATCAGCAGCGGCGGGTCAAGGCTGATCGAGGCGATGGCGTTCGCCGTCATTCCGGCCAGCAGTGGCCCGTGGCGCGCGGCGACCACCGTCACGCCGGTGGCGAAGTGGCCCATCATCGCCCGCAACCCGAGGAGAAGATCCTCGTCCATCGGCTCAGCGGTAGCGCTCCAGCCGCTCGACGATGGCATTGGCGACCGCCCAGTCCTCCTCGGTCGGCTGCTGTCCACGGTGCAGGTGCACGAGTGGGACGGTGTTCCACGACGGGCCGTCGACCTGCGGGATGTGGGTCGCGAGGTCGCCGAGGTCCAGGACCGCGACGATCGTCGCTCCCCGCTCGCCCCCGCGTTCGATGGCTCGCTCGAGCGAGCGCTCGAACTCCTCCGGCGGGCCGAACTCCTGGCCGATGCGCATCGCGATCAGCCCGGAGGTGGGTGGGGTCAGAGCCATCCGAGCGTCCGGAACAGCCAGCCGAAGAAGGTGACGCTGCCAAGCACCGTGAAGCCGACGGCGGCGATCACCAGCCCGAAGCCGATGGCGTTGGCCCAGCCAGGCACGTCGGAGGGCGCCGGGCCGATCGAGCCCTGCGACAGCCAGATGGCGAGGGCGTCGCCGTCGACCCGCATCTCGACGTCGTTGTCGAGCGGCACGATGATCACCCGCTGTCTCTCCGGGCTGCCCGCCTCGACGGTCACGAGTGCTCGCGGCTGCTCGCCTTCCCGCACCAGGACGGCGTGATTGCCAACCGCATTGGTCAGCGGCTCAGCCTCGAGCCGACCGTTCGGGCCGAGCGGTAACCGGGCGGGGGGACCCTCCATGCGCCGAGCATACCGCCCCGCGATCTAGGCGCGGAGCTCCTTCAGCATCGGGGCGAGGCCAGCGATCGTCTCCGCATTGATCGGGTCGAGCACCAGCTGGACGTGCGCCACGCCCTCCGCCTCGAAATCGCGGAGGGTCGCCGCCAGGGTGGCGGGATTGCTCGGGATCGGCTCGACCTCCGGCTCCTTCAGGTCGCCGAGTGTCCTGCCCTTTGCGCCCGGGAAGGCCACCAGCAGCGCCAGCGTGCGCTCCACCTCCGCCGGGTCGCGGCCCGCCGCACGGCATGCCGCATCAACCGTGTCACGCAGCGGCCGGTAGCCCTCGACCGTGTTGCCAAACCAGGTGAACCAGGCGTTCCAGGCCTGCACCCAGGGAAGGGTGATGCCCAGCATCCGCTCCCCCATCGAGCCGACCAGCAGTGGCGGCCCCTCGCCCTGGGCGTGGCGCGGCCCCCGCGGCAGCAGCTCGCAGTCCTGCAGGTCGTAGTAGGTGCCGTGGAAGTCGCAGCGGCCCTCCGTCAGCAGCGTGCGAATGATCGTGAACGCCTCCTCGAAGCGGCTCACTCGATGGTCGAACGGAAAGCCGTAGGCCAGGTACTCCGCCTCGTTCCAGCCGGCGCCGAGGCCAAGGATCAGCCGTCCGCCGCTGATCTCGTCCACCGTGGCGGCCTGCTTGGCGAGCATGGCGGGGTTATGGAAGCTGGCCGCCGTCACCAAGGGGCCGATGGCGACCCGCTCCGTGACCGCGGCGATTGCGGCGAGGCTGGTCCACGCGGCCCATGGCCCGCGCGACGGCAGGCCGTCACCGCGGTACAGCAGGTGATCGCCGACCCAGATCGAGTCGAGGCCGATCTCCTCGGCGGTGCGAGCCATCTCGCGCTGCTGCGGCCAGCGGGCCACCCACTCCACCTCGGGCAGCTGGACGCCGACCTTCATCAGGCGACCCGCTTGCGCTTCTTGCTGACGTAGTCGACCAGGACGTACTCGCCCAGGTGCTCGGGCTCGACGTAGAAGGCGCGACCGCGGTTGATCCGGCTCATCAGGTCGACGAATTCGGAGAGGTAGCGCGACCGCTCCAGCATGAAGGTGTTGATCACGATCCCCTCGCGAGTCGCCCTCCCAACCTCGCGCAGCGTCGACTGCATGGTCCGCATCGTCGGAGGGTAGGCGAACTCGACCTGGCCGTTGGCGATATGCGCCGTCGGCTCGCCGTCGGTGATCACCACGATCTCCTTGTTGCCGCCGCTGCGGCGGCCGAGCAGCTGGCGCGCGATGATCAGCGCGTGCTGCAGGTTGGTGCCGTACTCGAACTCGTACGGTGAGAGAGTGGCGATCGCCTCCGGCTTGATCTGGCGTGCGTAGTACGCGAAGCCGACCACGTACAGCCGATCGCGGGGGTACTTGGTGTGAATCAGCGTGTGGAGCGCCATCGCCACCCGCTTGGCGGCGGTCGAGCAGCCGCGCAGCAGCATCGATCGGCTCATGTCCAGCAGCAGCACGGTGGAGCTGACCGTCGTCTCCTCTGACCGATGCACCTCGAAGTCGGCCGGCGCGATCCGGACCGGGGTGCCGGGACCATTGCGCGCCATGGCGTTGAAGAGGGTCCTGTTGAGGTCGACCGAGAATGGATCGCCATGCTCGAACGGCTTGGTCTCGTCGGTCTGCTCGCCGCCAATGCCCGAGGTTGGCAGCGCATGGCCGCCCAGCGACTCGCGCCGGAGCCGGCTGAAGATGTCGGTCAGTGCCCGCATCCCCAGCTTGCGTGCCGCTCGCGGCGTCAGCTCGAGCCGATCGTCACCGCGCTCGAGGTAGCCCGCCTCTTCGAGAGCGCGGGTCAGCGCTCGAAGCTGCTCGAGATCGCCGGCGGCCTCGTCACCACCAAGCGCCTGGAGCGCCTCCTCGTCGATCTGCTCGAGGGAGTCGGGGTCGCGGGCCGCCAGGAGCTCCTCCTCCATGGCGTCAAATTGCTGCTGCCGGTCGATGGCGGCGAGCGCCTCGGGCAACCCCAGCGGCTCGTCGCCGCTGAACGGATAGGGCTCGCCGAAAGGGGTATCGGGACGAAGGGCCTGCAGGGTGCCGGCCAGGCGCGCCATGTCCCAGCGCAGGCGATCGTCTCGCAGCAGCTCGTCCATCATCTGCTGGAGCTCGGCCCGCATCTCGGGACTCAACGACGCCATCAGCGATGCCATCTTCGAGGCCTGCTGGTGCAGGTGATCGATCAGCTGCTCCACGGTTTCGATTCCCGGCGGGAAGTAGTGCCCGTGGCGGACCATGAAGCTGGCGAAGTCCGCGCTCGTGTCAGAGCCGGCCGCGTGCTTCTCGAGGAGCTTGTTCAGGTCGCGGACCATCGCCCGCACGCCGTCGAGATCCTCGGCAGAGATGCCGGCGACGCCCTCCTTCAGCCCCTGGAAGTAGGTCTGCAGCAGCTGCTGGCGAATCTCGTCGGTGAGGGCGTTGAAGGCGTCACGGGCATCGGCATCCATGAACTCGTAGTCGCGCAGGCCGGCGAGACGGCCGGCAAGGTCGTCCGGCAGGGCGTCAAGCCGATCGCGCCGCTGCTGGCCGGTGCGGCGCAGCACCTGCTCCGCCATCCGCGCCTGGTCCTGGGCCGGTCCGGGTGGCGCATCAAGGGCTCGCTGCTCCGCCTCGTGGACGCGCCGCTCGATCCCCGCCCGCTCCTGCTCGACGATCTCCTCCAGCCGTCCGGCGAGGTCGTCGAGCATGCCGTCGAGGTTCGCCCGCGACAGCTCCTCGGCGCGGCGCGCGCGGAGCTGCTCGACGATGCGTCGCAGCCCGGGGACGTCACCGCCACGCGTGCCGCGCATTCCGCGCTGCATCAGTCGTTGCAGGGCACGCCGGATGTCGCCCTCGGCCAGGATGTCGTCGGAGAGCGCCTCCAGCACGTCGTCCGCGTCGAAGGGAGGCAGGCTCTGGCTGCCGTCCCAGTGCGAGTAGCGGAAGCTGCTCACCGGCTAGCGTGCGTAGCGCACGCTGCCGCCACGCCGCTCCTTGTTCAGCCGGCGGTTGAGGTGCAATCCCTCGAGCACGAACTCCACCCCACTGGCGACGCCGGCCGGCGATTCGCCGATGTCCAGGCGGCCCACGGCGCGGCTCAGCTCCGGCAGCTCGGCGAGCGTTCGCTGCAGCTGGTCCGAGGCGACCGCGTCGCCGACCTCGACCTCCGCGCCAGCCTCGAAACGCTCGACCAGGCTCACCAGCTCGGAGAGCGAGAAGTGCCGGTTGAAGACGTTGACCACCGCGCGCTGAACGAGCTTCTCGATCACCTTCTCCTCGCGAGTCTCGTCGCCAAGCGTCTCGAGCTCGATCTTTCCCGCGGTCGAGGCCACGATCGCGCCGAGGTCGCTGACGCGTGGTGCGCCGATCGGCTCGCCCAGGCGCACGGCCCGCTTCAGGGCGGCGGCCACCAGCGTCTCGTGATTGGCGATGGTGACGCGAACGCTGACCCCGGAGCGCTGGCTCACCTCGGACGAACGTCGGGCCAGCTGCGACAGCTCGGCCACGATCTCCTTCATGAACGAGGGCACCTGCACCGGGACCGATGTCGCCGTCTCGTCGTCGAAGGCCAGCCACTCGGCCTCCATGATGGCGATCTCGGTCTCCGGGTCCTCGGGGTAGTGGGTGCGGATCTGCGCGCCGAATCGGTCCTTGAGCGGCGTGATGATGCGGCCGCGACTGGTGTAGTCCTCCGGGTTGGCGGAGGCCACCACGAACAGGTCCAGGTTGAGACGCACCTTGTAGCCCCGGATCTGGACGTCCCGCTCCTCCATCAGGTTGAGGAGGCCGACCTGGATCCGCTCGGCCAGGTCCGGCAGCTCGTTGAGCGCAAAGATGCCGCGGTTGGTGCGTGGCAGGAGCCCGAAGTGGATCGTCAGCTCGTCGGAGAGGTAGCGCCCTTCCGCGACCTTGACGGGATCGACCTCCCCCACCAGGTCGGCGATGGTGATGTCCGGCGTGGCCAGCTTCTCGCCGTAGCGATCCGCGGCAGGCACCCACGCGATCGGGGTCGCGTCTCCCTGTTCCGCCACCAGCCCGCGGGCAAACGGGCTGACCGGCCGCAGCGGATCGTCGTGCAGCTCGGCGCCGGCGACGACCGGCATCCACTCGTCGAGCAGACCTATCAGCGATCGGGCGATGCGGCTCTTCGCCTGGCCGCGCTCCCCGAGCAGGATGATGTCCTGCCCCGCCAGGATGGCGTTCTCCACCTGCGGCAGGACGGTCTCGTCATAGCCGATGATCCCCGGCAGCATCGACTCTCCGCGGCGCAGGCGGTCCACCAGGTTGGCGCGCATCTCCTCCTTGACGCTCCGGGATCGATACCCACCGGCGCGCAGCTCTCCGAGAGTGCCGATGGTCGGTCGGTCGGTCATGCGGTGGCTCCTTCGGGCAGCGACGGATAGAGCGGGATGGCGGCCGCGACGGAGGCTGGATCGCAGACACCGCGGTCCGCCAGCGCGGCGATGTATTCGGAACGCGCCGCCAGCTCCGCCTCCAGCTCGTCCGGCACGAGACGGAGGCTTGCGGCGAGCACAGCGTACGCCTCGCGGTCGTGGACGAGCCGGCGCCTGGAGCGCCCTCCGTCACTGGCCAGCAATGGCGGCTCAGGATCGCGCTGCGCGCCGGTCAGGCTCGGTGAGCGGCCGCCGTCCAACGCTGCCAGCCGGACGGGAGCCAGCGTCCCGCCCTCGTCCAGCCGCAGGTGCCACGCCTCCTCGACGCGACGGTACATGCCGGCCGGCGTGCGGTAGGCGGAGTACTGCAGGTAGATGGTCAGGCCACCAAGGTCGGCATCGGTGGCGCCGAGCTGGTCGCGCAGGACGGAGACCGCCTCGTCCAGCGAGTCGGCGTGCATCGTGGCGCCCATGCCGTAGCCTCGCCCCGCCAGCTCCAGCGCCCCGCGGGCATTGCGGCCCCAGACGTAGATCGGCAGATGGTCGCTCATCTCGTTGACCAGCAGGTAACCGCGCTCTGGACCGATCTCATCGGTCCAGTCGAAGTCGCCGCGCCAGCCACGCAGGAAGACCCCGACCGTGCCGGGCGGCAGGAAGTCGACCAATGCCGAGAGGGTCGTCGTCTTGCCGGCCATCGGCGCCTCAGAGGCGAGCATCACGCTCCGCCTGCGGCTGGTCACGGCCCAGAGGGTCGCCATCAGGCGAGCGTCGAGGGTGCCGCTGCCAACGATCTCGACGGCGCTCATCGGTCGCGGCAGGCTCCAGTGGTAGCCCCACCAACCCTCCGGGAAGCGGCTGTACCACGCTTCGAGGCTGGCTTCGGACGAGGGCTCCATGGTGGCGGCCACGGTACGCGGCCTCAACGGGGTGCGCAACCGGACCGCGGGCGTCGGTATCATGCCCGCCATGAGCGATGCCGAGGCGCCAGCGCCGCGTCCCATGATCCGGGGCGAGAAGGTCTGGCTGCGCCCCAGCGAACCGTCCGACATCATCCACGACTCGACCTATGCAGGCGATGCCGAGGTCGGCCACTTCCTGGGAGCGAAGACGCCGATGTCGAAGGCCGGTGCCGAGCGCTTCAGCGCCGAGATCTTCTCCCAGAGCCCGATGGACCCAAACGGCTACGGCTACGCCATCTGCCTGCTGGGCAGCGAGGAGAGCATCGGCACCGTCTTCCTGCGCAACGTCGACAAGGTCAACGGCAGCGGGATCGTGGGCATCTTCATCGGTGACCGCCGCTACCTGGGCCAGGGCTACGGAACCGATGCGCTCAACGCTCTCGTCGATCTCGGCTTCGGCGAGCTGCGACTGGAGCGGATCGAGCTCGAGGTCTTCGACTTCAACGAACGGGCTGTCCGCTCGTACGAGAAGGCGGGCTTCCAGACCGATGCCATCCAACGCCGCGCACGCTTCCATCGCGGTGCGCACCACGACGTGCACGTCATGTCGATCCTCCGAGAGGATTGGCTGGCGATGCCCCGCAAGCGCAGTTGGGAGCTGGCCGGGCCCTAGCCAGCGAGTGGCAGGCCTATCGCGAAGGTCGTCCCGTCAAGGCCCGTGCGCTCGACCGCGATGCGGCCGCCGTTTGCGGCCAGGAGCTCCCGCGCGATGGTGAGCCCAATCCCGCTGCCGCTGCGCGGCTCCCCGGCGCCCCGCGCCTGGTCCGCCCGATAGAAGCGCTCGAAGATGTGTGCCAGGTCCTCGGGGGCGATCCCGGGGCCGGCGTCGTTGACACGGACCAGCGCCTCGCCGGCCGCCACCTCGACGGCGACGTGCACAGTCGCTTCCCGGGGTGAGTGCTGGGCGGCGTTGGCGAGGACGTTGCGCAGCGCGCGCCCGACCTGGGTGGAGTCGACGTCTACCCTGAGCGAGGCGGGCACCTCGGCAACCTCGATGTCGACCCCTCGCTCGCGGAAGAGCGGCACGATCGCCCGCTCGACCTCGGCCAGGAGCTCGCCGAGCGAGATGACCCGGGGGCGGCGCTGCATGACGGCTGACTCGGCGTCGACCAGCTCGCCCAGCTGGAGGATCACGCCCGAGAGCGCCCCGGCAGCGGCGCGGGCGCGATCGAGCTGTTCGCGATCCGCCGGCACCACTCCGTCGACCATCGCCTGCAGCTGCGACTCGAGGACGGTGGCCGGCGTCGCCAGGTCGTGCGCCATGTCGCTGGCGGCGCGCCGGCGCAGCATCTCGGAGCGCTGGACTCGCCCCGCCATGGCGTTGAAGGCATCGGCCAGCTCGTTCGACTCCCGGTCGGGGCCGCCAGTGGCGCGTGCGTCGAGGTCGCCGTGGCCCAGCCGCCGCGCCGCGGCCGCCACTGCCTGGAGGGGCCGCGTAAGGCGCGAAGAGAGAACCAACGCGATCAGCCCGACGGCAAGGGTCGCCAGCAGGCCGGCGACGAGCAGGCTCAGGTTGAAGACGCCCAGGAACGCGCGATCCGCACGCGGCACGTCGATCCGCAGGGTTGCGCCTGACCCCGTGATCGGCTCCGAGATGGTCTCGGTCGAGACTCCAGGTGGCAGGCGTCCGACGTCGACCAGGAGGTCGCCAGCGGGGCCGATCAGCTGCACGTGCCCGCGCATGGTGTTCGCGACACGACGGAGCACGACCTCGACCCCGTGCATCGCCTTCGGCGCGTTCAGGTCAACGCCGGCGATCGCTCCGGCCACGACGGTGATGCGGTCACGCTCTGCTGCGCTCAGCTCTCGCTCCAGCGAACCACTGACGACGCGGTTCACCGCCAGGCCGGCGATCAGAAGCACCGCCAGCACGGCTGCCGACAGGAGCAGCGCCAGCCGCAGGCCGAGAGGCTGGCCGCGGATTTCGCTTTGGCCGACGGTCACGCCGGATCCCTGGCTGCCACCAGCCGATACCCGGTCGAAGGGATCGTCTCGATCAGCCATGGGTCGGTGGCGTCATCGCCCAGCTTGCGACGCAGGTTGGCGACGTGGACGTCGACGACCCGCTCGTAGACCTCCTCCGGACGGCGCGCCACCGCCTCGAGCAGCTGTTCCCGGGCCAGGACCGCGCCGGGTCGTCGAGCGAGCGCCACGAGCAGGGCGGACTCCCCGGGCGTCAGCCGGCCACCCTCGCCGCCGGACAGCGTGTAGCGTCTCGAGCTCGGATCCAGGACCAGGCGCCCGGCCCCGAGCGAGATGATGGCCTCGGTCCCCTCGGCTGCGGCGGGCCGTGAACGCCGAAGGATGGCGGCCACGCGAGCGGTCAGCTCGTGGGGGTTGAACGGCTTGGCCAGGTAGTCGTCGGCCCCGAGGCGAAGCCCGGCGATGCGCTCGGCGTCGGAGCGCTTGGCACTGGTGATCAGGATCGGGACGTCCGCCGCTTCGCGCAAGGCCTCGAGCACCGCCTCGCCCTGCATCCCGGGCAGCATCAGGTCCAGGACCACCAGGTCCGCTCCATCGGCCGCGAAGGCGGCGAGCGCCGCGGCGCCATCACCGGCATCGGTCACGGCGTAGCCGGCTCGCTCGAGGTACAGTCGCAGCAGCCCGCGCAGCTGCGGCTCGTCCTCGACGATCAGGATCCTGGCGTGCACCATTGGCGCATGCTAGTGGCAGCCTGATTCAGAGGATGTCAAGACCTGGAGCCAGATCTTGATGCGTTCTTGATCGCCGGAGCCGATGCTCCGCCGAACCGAGATCGCAGCAAGCGACGATTCCAACGAGGACCATCATGAAGAACATCAAGACCCTGGGCATGGCCGGCGGCCTCGTGGCTGCGGCGCTCGTGGGTGGAACCCTGATCAATGCCGCGCTGGCGGCGCCCTCATCGCCGAACCCGAACGCGTCAGCAGCCAATCCCGCTGACAAGGCTGCGTACTGCGACACGTGGCAGAAGACGTTCGCCGATCAGCTTGGCGTCTCCGTCAGCGACCTCCTCCCGGCCGGAAAGGCAGCGAGCATCGCCGCCATCGATGCGGCGGTCGCCGCCGGGGACATGACCGCGGAGCGCGCCACCGCGCTGAAGGACAAGATCGCAGCCGCAGATGGCAGCAATGCCTGCCGATTCTTCGGTCATCCGTTCGCGGGGGGCGGGAACGGTGGCAAGGCCCACTTCGGCGGTCCGCTGCTCAGCACCGCGGCCGACGCCCTGGGCATGGATCCCGGCGCGCTCGTGCAGGCGCTGCGGAACGGTGACTCGCTGAAGGACGTGGCGACGGCGCAGGGCAAGGACTACGCCGCCGTCAGCAAGGCGATTCACGACGCCGCGAAGACAAAGCTGGACGCCGCCGTAGCCGGTGGTCTCGACCAGGCGCGCGCCGACGCGATGCTCGCGCAGATCGACCAGGCCCTGGCTTCGGGCGACCTCTCCCAGCTCCATCCCGGCCATGGCCACGGTGGCGGATTCCCCGGTCTTGGCGCCGACAAGCCCGACGGGTCGGAGGAGCCCTCCTCCAGCTGACTCTCGTCCCTCTCTGTCGGAGGCCGTCTCGCTCGTGCGGGGCGGCCTCGTCGTCTCGGGAGAGCCGGTGACTCGGGTAGGCTGTGACCGTGACGAAGATCGGCTACGCGGCCATGCTCGAGCAGTTCCATCCCAACGATCTGCTCGAATGGTGCCCGCAGGCTGAGGCGGCCGGTTTCTCGGCCGGCTTCATGGTCAGCGAGCACTTCCACCCGTGGACGCCGCAGCAGGGGCAGAGCGCCTTCGCGTGGAGCTTCATGGGGGCCCTGGGGCAGCGGACAAGCCTGCCGTTCGGTGTGGCCGTGACCTGTCCGGGATTTCGCTATCACCCCGCGGTGATCGCTCATGCGGCGGCGACCCTGGGAGCCATGTACCCCGGCCGCTTCTGGCTCGGCCTGGGTGCCGGCGAGGCGCTGAACGAGCACGTCATCGGCGGCGAATGGCCGGAGGTCGGCATCCGCAGCGCGATGCTGTTCGAGGCGATCGAGGTCATCACCAAGCTCTTCAGCGGCAACGTCGTCAAGCACGACGGCGAGTACTTCACCCTCGAGTCAGCCAAGCTCTACACGCGCCCCGACCAACCGGTCCCGATCTACGTCGCCACGGCCGGGCCGATGAACGCCAAGCGCACGGGCCGGCATGCGGACGGCATGATCACGGTCGGCGCTGCCGACGAGAAGATCCACGCGCTGTGGAGCAAGTTCGCCGAGGGTGCGACTGACGGGGGCAAGGATCCATCCGGGATGCCCAAGCTGCTCCAGATCCACCTCTCGTGGGCAGAGACGCAGCAGGTGGCTGAGGCGAACGCGGTGCGCGAATGGCCGAACGGCGCGATGGCCTTCCCCAAGCAGGACATCCGCAATCCCGAGGACGTCGCCAACATGGCGAAGCTGATCCGGCCGGAGCACTTCACCAACCGAGTCCTCATCTCCGCCGATCTCGACGAGCACGCGGCACACATCCAGAAGTTCGTGGAAATGGGGTTCGACGAGGTCCACCTCCACAACGTCGGCCGCAACCAGGCCGAGTTCATCTCGGCGTTCGGAGAGAAGGTGCTCCCGCAGCTGCGCTTGGGCTAAGCCTTGGCCCAGGGCTAGATCAGCCGAAGGCCGCGCGGTCGAACGGTCCGATATAGAGGAGCCGATCGCTCACCCACCACAGGACATACGCAGCAGCCGCCACGGCGAGCGGCGCGACAACGCCTGCCACGAATCCAAGCGACAGCCAGCCGGCCGGACGGCCGATCGGATCGACCGTGCCCGTCCGTTCCGATGCGTTCACTCGACGGACTCCCAGACCGATGCGATCCCCTGCCCGACGCCGATGCACATCGTGGCAAGGCCGTGCCGCGCGCCCCGTCGCCGCATCTCGTGCAGCAGCGTCGCCACCAGGCGCGCGCCTGAAGCGCCGAGGGGATGGCCGATGGCGATCGCCCCGCCGTTGACGTTGACCTTCTCCGGGTCGAGCTCCAGCTCTCGGATGACCGGCAGCGCCTGTGCCGCGAACGCCTCGTTGAGCTCGACCAGGTCGAGGTCCGCAACGGACAGGCCGGCCCGATCGAGCGCCTTACGCGAGGCGGGGATAGGCCCGAGGCCCATGGTTGCCGGGTCGACGCCCGCCACCGCGCTGGAGAGGAGCCGAGCCATCGGCTTCAGGCCAAGCTCCGCAGCCCGCGCCTCGGAGGTGACGAGCAACGCCGATGCTCCGTCGTTGATCCCGCTGCTGTTCCCCGCGGTGACGGATCCGGACCCATCGCGCAGGAAGGCGGGCTTCAGCGCGGCGAGCTGCTCCAGGGTGGTGTCGGGACGTGGGTGCTCGTCGCGGTCCACGGTCGTGGTCGCTCCCTTGGAGGCGGGCGCCTCGATCGGCACCAACTCGTCGGTAAAGCGGCCGGCCGCCTGGGCGGCCGCCCAGCGCTGGTGCGATTGGAGGGCGAATCGATCCTGGTCCTCGCGGCTGACGCCGCAGCGCTCCACCACGTTCTCGGCGGTCTCGCCCATCGAATAGGGGTAGTAGGCATCGGCCAGGCGAGGGTTGGTGAAGCGCCAGCCGAGGGTCGTGTCGTAGAGCGTCTGCTCGCCACGCGGGAATGCCGCGGACGCCTTGGCCATCACGAACGGGGCACGAGTCATCGACTCGACGCCCCCCGCCACGAACAGGTCCCCGTCGCCGGCAGTGATCGCGTGAGCAGCGTCGATGACCGCCTGCATTCCCGATCCGCACAGGCGGTTGACGGTCTGGCCTGCCACCTCGATCGGCATCCCGGCAAGCAGTGCCGCCATGCGGCCAACGTTGCGGTTGTCCTCGCCGGCCTGGTTGGCCGCCCCAAGGATCACGTCCTCGACGGCACCGGGGTCCACGCCGGTGCGTTCGAGCAGTGCTCGGATGACGTGCGCGGCCATGTCATCGGGCCTCACCTCGCGCAGGGCGCCGCCGTAGCGGCCGAAGGGCGTCCGCAGCCCGTCGACGACCACCGGAGACCGAGCTGGATCGTGCTGGCGCATCAGGCGTGGATGCTAGCACCGGGTTAGGATCGCGCGACGTGACCGCCCAAGCGCCACCTGAGCTGCCGATCCCCGGCCAACGCCGTGCATGGTGGCTGCGCGAGGCCCTGGCC
>DATCQR010000063.1:0-4526 GCA_036569405.1 Candidatus Limnocylindria bacterium | reverse complement strand
GCCGCGGCCTGAAGCAGCTCTCCCGTGAGCTGAAGGTGCCGGTGATCGCCCTCTCCCAGCTGTCACGTGGCGTCGAGCAGCGAGGGAGCGCGGAGCCGCGCCTCTCCGACCTGAGGGAGTCGGGTTCCATCGAGCAAGATGCGGACGTGGTGATCTTCCTGTATCGCGACGGCGAGGCGAACGCCGACAGCGACGTGGAGCTGATCAAGGCCAAGGTGGCCAAGCACCGCAACGGGCCGATCGGCGAAGTCGCGCTGCAGTTCCGCAAGACCAACACCCGCTTCTACACCATGGCCGCCCGCGAGACGGAGGCGGTCACCTACTAGCCAAAGCTACTGTTCGACGATCACCACGGCCTTCATGCCCGCCTCCCAGTGGCCGGGCAGGTGGCAGCCGAGCATGATCTCGCCGGGCGTGTCGAAGCGGTAGCTCAGCACCCCGGTCTCGTGCGGGGCCAGAAAGATCCCGTAGCCCCCGTGCGGGATCTGTGCTTGGCCGGGTGAGGCAACGGCCATGTGGACGGCGTGGTGAGCCATCTGATCGGCCTCGCTGCCGATGAAGACCTCGTGCGCCACGTCGTTCGGATTGGTGACGACGAACGCCACCAGCTCGCCCGCCTTGACTTCGTTTCGGTCGGGGATGAAGTGCATCCCCTCCATGGACAGCTCCACCACGCGATCGGTGCCAGGTGGAACGTTGCGCCGGTCGGCTGACGGCGAGCAGGCGATCAGCAGCAGCACCATCACGAGCGTCGTAAGCCCCTTGCATGCGGTTGAGGCCATCGGTACACCTTCTGCAACGGTATGCAGAAGGCCTACCAGCCCCAGCGGTGGGTGTCACGGTGCGAATGGCCCGAATTGAGCGGGCGGGATCGGTCCCAATGGCACTTGCCGGGGGAAGCCCGCGCGCCGATTGCACTCTAGGCAGGCCTTGAAGGCGTGTGTATAGTCGGCCGCGGAACGTCCGGTCCAATGTTCTACCCGAGTCCGACCGATCCAGCGCGACGCCGCCGATCAGCCCAGGCCCGAGGAACAGCACCGTCCAGATCGGCCCGGGCGCGACGATGGAGGGCAGGGGTAGAGGTGTACGCCGACAAGACGATCAGCTGCCGCGACTGCGGGATGGAGTTCGTGTTCTCCGCCGGCGAGCAGCAGTTCTACGCCGAGAAGGGGCTGGTCAACGAGCCGCAGCGGTGTCCCAGCTGCCGCGCCGTGGCCAAGCAGAACCGGGCCCTGGGCATCAGCTCGGGTGGCGGCACCGGCCAGCGTGAGATGCACGCCGCCGTGTGTGCCGAGTGCGGTGGGCAGGCGCTCGTGCCATTCCTGCCGCGCAACGATCGCCCTGTCTACTGCAGCAGCTGCTTCGACAAGGTGCGTGCCACCCGGACCTGACCCGTCCGCCATTTCATCGGAGCACGCCGATCCGAACGCCGCCTCCCAGGGCGGCGTTCCCGCATCCGCGGTGTGCCCGCCGGCGCTACGATGCGTCCTCCATTCGCTGAGGTCTGTGCCTGCCCATGTCCGTGATCGCTGTCGTCGGCGCCCAGTGGGGCGACGAGGGGAAGGGTCGCGTGGTCGACTACCTCGCCACGGATGCCGACCTGGTGATCCGCTACGGCGGCGGCAACAACGCCGGGCACACGGTGGTGAACCCGCACGGCCATTTCAAGCTTCACCTGATTCCGTCGGGCATCTTCTATCCCGCGACCCGCAACCTGCTGGGCGGGGGCGTGGTGATCAATCCGCCCGCGCTGGTGCGGGAGCTCGACGGCCTGGCCGCGGCCGGCTTCGACTGCGCCAACTTCTTCATCAGCGAGCGAGCTCACCTGGTGATGCCCTACCACGTGCTGCTCGACCAGCTCGAGGAGCGGGAGCGCGGGACGGCGAAGCTGGGGACCACCAGCCGTGGCATCGGTCCGGCCTACGTCGACAAGGTGGCCCGGCGCGGCATCCGGGTGGTCGAGCTGATGGAGCCCGATGACTTCCGGGCGCACCTGCGTGTCGCCCTGGCTCGGATACGACGCATTGTCACTGGCTACTTCGGTGCGGGTGGCGATGACGATGAGCTGCGCCCCGCCATCACCGAGGCGACCGACGAAGACCGCATCGCCACCGAGTACCTGGCCGCCGCGGAACGGCTGCGGCCACATGTCGTGGACGGGCAGTCCCTCGTCGACGCGGCGCTGGTCGAGGGGGAGCGGATCCTGCTCGAGGGCCAGCTCGGCACCATGCGCGACATCGACTGGGGGACCTATCCATATGTCACCTCCTCCTCGCCGATCCCCGGCGGGGCATCGATCGGGGCGGGCCTCCCGGCGGTGGCGATCGACAAGGTGATCGGCGTGGCCAAGGCGTATACCACCGCCGTCGGCGCCGGTCCGCTGCCGACCGAGATGCTCGACGCAGAGGGCGAGGCCCTGCGCGAGCGCGGCGTCGAGTACGGGACATCGACCGGGCGGCCACGGCGCTGCGGCTGGTATGACGCGGTGGCCGTGCGATTCAGCGTGCGGCTGGCCGGCTACTCGAGCATCGCCCTGACCAAGCTCGACGTGCTCGACGAGTCGCAGCGGATCAGGGTCTGCGTCGCCTATCGCGATCCGCAGACAGGGTCCGAATGGGCGACGGTCCCCGCCTCGACATCGGTCTATGAGCGGTTGGAGCCTGTCTACCAGGAGCTTCCGGGCTGGCAGGCCGATACGACCGGTTGCCGAGAGTTCAACCAGCTTCCCGCGGCGGCCCGGGCATACGTGGAGCGGCTGGAGGAGTTGGCCGGCGTGCCGATCGGCCTCGTCTCGGTTGGTCCGGAGCGCGACCAGATGATCGTGCGCGGAGCCGGGTAGCGGCGCGAATGACCGCGGCCCTCGGTCGGCTGGCTGGGGGCGTGGCCTGCGTCGCCATGCTCGCGGCCTGCGCATCGGGACTCGAGCACCCCACACCGCACGGCTCGTCGTTCGAGAGTGCTGACTTCCGGTTCGTCGCGCCGACCAGCTGGAACGTCCGTCCCTCGACAGCCACGACCTCGGCTGAGGACGGCATCGTGCTGTACGTGGCCAATCAGGCGCTGCGCGACGATTGTCCCGCATCAGGATCGGTGGTCGCTTGTCAAGCGCCGATTGATGGTGGGCTCCGTCGCGGCGGGATCCTCATCACCTGGGTTCGCCACTCATGCGTCGCACGAGGCTGCGACCTGCCTGCGGAGGAGCTCATCTCCATCGGCAATCGACAGGGCGTCAAGGTGCCGGCGACGCAGGCATGTGAGGGCATGCGAACCACCGATGCATCGGTCTACTACGTCACGGTCACTCCCCAGCGCGTTGACGGTCTCTTCGCCTGCGCGCGTGACCCGAGCGACGCGACCCGCTCCGCCCTCCTCGGCTTCCTCGATGCCATCCAGTGGCGGATCCCCTGATCCCCAGCGCCCTATACTCCCCCGACACCTGAGCGGAGGCGTTGTTGATCGACCCGGCGATTCTCTCCCCAGACGCGACCTCGACTCGGCTGCGGCGGGCGTACGGATTCGACGAGGTGGCGCTGGTGCCGGGTGCCGTCACGGTCGACCCCGCCGAGATCGACCTCAGCACCGAGATCGGGGGACATCGGCTCGAGATCCCATTCATTGCGTCTGCCATGGACGCCGTCGCGGACGCCGATTTCGCCGCGCGCATGAGCCGCCACGGCGGCCTCGCCTTCATCAACCTCGAGGGCCTCTATACCCGCTACGAGGATGCCGCACCGACCATCGAGCGCGTGGCATCGGCTGCCTCGAACCAGGAGGCCGCCGAGCTGCTGGCTGCCGC
Source organism: Candidatus Limnocylindria bacterium (assembly GCA_036569405.1). Taxonomy (GTDB): domain Bacteria; phylum Chloroflexota; class Limnocylindria; order QHBO01; family QHBO01; genus CF-167. The sequence continues at coordinate 730 of DATCQR010000063.1, read as the reverse complement.
CTACGCAGCGCCGGTGCGCGACGATCTGATCACGGCACTCATCACGCGGGTCAAGGCCCAGGGCGGGATCGCGGCGGTCGCCACGACGCCCGGCTCGGCATGGCACCACGCCGAGGTCGCGGCCGAGGCCGGCGCGGAGCTGTTCCTCGTCCAGTCGCAGGTCTCCAGTGCCCAGCACATCTCGACCGGCGGGCGGGTGCTCTCGCTCTCCGACCTGACCGGGGCGCTCAAGATTCCGGTCCTGGTCGGCAACACCGTGAGCGGTGAGGCCGCCTATCAGCTGATGCACCAGGGTGCTGCAGCGATCCTGGTGGGCGTCGGACCTGGCGCCGCGTGCACGACGCGCGAGGTGCTGGGCATCGGCGTGCCACAGGTGAGCGCCACGCTCGAAGTGGCGGCGGCCCGCGATCGGTACCAGCAGGAGACTGGCCGATACGTCCCGGTGATCACCGATGGCGGCATGAAGACCGGTGGCGACATCGCGAAGGCGATCGCCAGCGGAGCCGATGCAGTCATGCTCGGCTCGCCCTTGGCGGGGGCCCTGGAGGCGCCGGGCCGCGGCTACAACTGGGGCATGGCGGCGCCGTCTCCGACCCTGCCGCGCGGGACGCGAATCAAGATCGGGGAGCGGCTGCCGCTGGAGCAGATCCTCTTCGGCCCTGCCCACACCACGCATGGGACGCAGAACCTGGTGGGTGCGCTCCGCCAGTCGATGGCCTCGCTGGGGGCG
>DATCQR010000062.1:0-15019 GCA_036569405.1 Candidatus Limnocylindria bacterium | reverse complement strand
GGTCTGGGGGACGGCTCAGAAGCGATCCGGCAGCCTGGCTCGAGCCGCGGACGATGAAAACGACGATCATCACAACCAGCACCAGCAGCAGCAGCGGGATCCCGAGCGGCGGCACGAGGACCGCGAAGATCAGAAGCACCGCGAGCAGCAAACACCCCATCATTGGCCGAAACCCTCCGCCGAGAGTTTACGCCCGCGCCCTTGCGCGCCGGTGGTATGGTGGCGGCCGACGAAATGGCCGGCGAGCACATGACTCCCGGCCGTGGCAGCTAGCTCGTGTAAGGAGCCAAATGCAAACCCGACTCTACACTCCCCCACCTTCGGCCTGCCAGCCGCCCCTTCTGGTGCCACAAACAGTCTCAGATTCACGCTCATCGAGATGTTATGTGACGTTGACCTTTCGGTACTGCCATCACAGGAGCCGCCGTTCTACCGGGCGGGACCGAAGTCCTGCTGCTTATCGATCACCCAGTCACCGGCATCGACGCGGTAGAAGGTCACGAACTGCTGGGTCGAGTCGCCGTTACTGTCGAAGCCGACGGTGCCGAGCACGGTTGCGTATTGATGGCTCGGGTCGACGGCGTAGGTACGAAGCGCCCTGCGCAGGCCGTCGGTGCTGGGGCTGTTGGCTGCGATCGCACGCAACGACGCAACGATGACCTCTCCGCAGGCGTACGCGGCGGCCGAGTACTCGTCCGGCTCCTCTCCGTAGGCGGCGCGGTACGCATCGGCAAAGTTCGCCTTGTGCGGCCCGAGGGAGGCATGGGCGAGGTATGAGCCGATGGCGGCCGACCCTGTCAGCTGAATGAACGAGCCCGTATCGGCGGCGCTCCCGTCCAGGATGCCGTCCCAGCTGAGGAACGGAACCGCGCCGAGGCCCGCCTTGCTCATGGCCCCGCGCAGCTGGGCGGCGCCGGTCTGGGTGTAGCCGCCAAAGAAGACGACCTGAGGTGCTGGGGTGCCATCCGCCGACGGGCCAAGCACGGACATCGGATCCGCGCCCGCGTTCAGCGCACGACGGATGACGACCCCACCGAGCTTGGTGTATTCCTGCTGGAAGCCATCGGCGATCTCCCGGCCATCTCCTGTGTCATCGATCACGAGCGCTACCTTGTCCGCCGCGAGGTCTCGGGACGCGAACGACGCCAGAGCCAGGGCCTGGATGTCATCAGAGGGTGCAACGCGCACGTAGTTGATCTCGTCAGGGTGCGCCGAGCGCAGGTCGAGGGCGCCGTCGCGTGGCTTCGTCAGCCCCGGCGACGTGTTGGCTGGGCTGCACTCGAAGAGGCCAGCCTGGTTCGTCAGCGGCAGGATGGCGCGCGCAACGCTGGAACCGCTCGGACCGATCATCGCAATCGTCCTCGGGTCGCCAATCATCGACGTCGCGTTGGCAGCACCCTGGTCGGGGTCCTGGCCGTTCGGCGGCGCGCCGGCATCGTCGTAGCTTTTCAGAGTGAGCATCGAGCCCAGGATTCCACCGGCCTTGTTCGCATCACGAATGGCCAGCTGCGCTGCATTCTGCATCGGTTGGCCGCGGGAGGCCGTATCCCCTGTCAGTGGCATGTCCAGTCCGATCCTCCATGGACCCGGCGGCAGCCCGGCCGGATGGAGAGCCCCCCAGCCAAAGGCTGCGGCGCCCGCCAGCAGGGCCGCGCCGCCGAGCGTTGCGACAAGCAACCGGCGTCCGCGGAGCCAGCGTGGCCGGCCTCGCGCCGCGGGGATGGAGCCGGGACCGGCATCGAGCACCGCGAACAGCGCGATCGGGTCGGCGATCCCCTTGAGCTGGCGCCTGCCGCGTTCCTCGAACCGCACGGTCAGTAGGCTCCTGGTCAGGGCGCGCACCGTCTCACTGACGAGGACCTCCCCGGACGCAGCCTGGGCGCAGATTCGCGCGGCGATGTTGACCGCCGACCCGACATACCCACCGTCCGACTCCACGGTCTCGCCGGCGTGGATGCCGACGCCCACCTGTATCGGTTCGTACGGATGCTCGATCGAGGCGGCCGCTGCGTCGGCCGTAATGGCGAGGCCGCAGCGGACGGCCGAGCTCACCGACCTGAAGACAACGTAGAAGCTATCGCCCTCGGTCTTGATCTCGGCTCCGCCGAATCGGGCGATGGCGCTGCGCGCCAGCTCTCGATAGCGGACCAGGAGCGCTGCCGCGGTCGTCGCGCCGCGGGTCTCTACGAACTGCGTGTAGCCCCTGAGATCGGAGAACAGGAACCCGCGCGTGACCGAGTCGGGCTGAGCCGCTGGTGAGCCGGTCGGGTCGGGGCCGCTCACGGGTGACTCTGGATCTGGCACCGTGGCATCTTCGTTCACGCGAGGTGCCGGGGCAAGGTTTACGCCTCTCCGATCGCTGGGGGCTCAGCGCTCCCGCTGAACCCCCAGCGTCACCGCGGCCGCGATCACGGCCACCGCCAGGGCAACAGCGTCTGGCGCCGTGAGTGCAGCATCCGAAGCGAAGGTTTGCGTCACCGGCGCTGGGATCGCCTTCAGGAGCGGCGGCACCACGATCCAGCCGATCACCAGCACGGTGGGCGCGACGGCGCCCGGCAGCCGCAGAGCTCGGACAGCTACCGCGGTCAGCAGTCCGAGGAACGCCGCCAGCAACAGGACGAGGATCACGGCCGGCTGGTCCCGCGCGCCTGACGCCTCGACGAGCCGCACCAGCGCCTCCTGGAGGATGGCCACTCCCAGCGCCAGCAGGGCGCCCAGGAAGACCGATCGGGACCCGCTCACTGGTCGGGAAGGCTGCGTGACTGGGTCAGGACGCCGCCTTCGAGCGCCGCCTTGAGCCCCTGGGCGATCTGGTACGACTTCCCCGCCCCCATCACCAGCACCGCGTCGCCCGGGCTGAGGTGTTGGGCCACGTACGCGGTTGCGGCGTCCACGTCGCCGCCCGCCATCGTCGAGACGGCGGAGGTGCGCTCGATCGCGTCAGCCAAGGCCTCGGCCGAGGTCGCGCGCACCGACGCATCGGTGTCGCGTGAGGCGAAGATGTCGACGATGACAACTTCGTCGGCATCGGTGAATGCATGGGCGAACTCGTCCAGGAAGAGCGCCGTGCGCGAGTACATGTGGGGCTCGAAGACCGCCCACAGGCGCCGATCGCCGACCTTCTGGCGCATGGCGGCCAGCGTGGCACGCACCTCCGTTGGATGGTGCCCATAGTCGTCGTAGACGATCACGCCCGCAGTATCTGCGATCAGCTCCATCCGTCGTCCGGCCCCACGGAACTCGCGAAGCCCCTCGCTCAACGCATCGAGTGGTGCGCCTAGCTCGCGCGCCATGACCAGCGCGGCGGTTGCGTTCAGGACGTTGTGCTCCCCCGCCAGGGGTGATTCGAACGGGTGTTCGAATAATGTGAATGTCGCTCCCCCGCCGGCGTACGCCACGTCATGCGCCTCGATCTCCCCGCCGGGCCCATACGGCATGGTGCGCCCTTGCCAGTCTCCAAGGCGCTCCAGGAGGGCCTGGGAGCCAGTGTCCGCGGCCGTGGTGAGCAGGAGCCGGCCACCGAGCCGCGAATCCTCCCCCATCCCACGGACGAAGCGCTCCATCGAGGCCAGGACCGCCTCGCGGTCGGCGAAGTAGTCGGGGTGGTCCATCTCCACGTTCGTGACGATCGCGCCGGCCGGGTGGTAGTTGAGGAAGTTGTCGCCGAACTCATCCGCCTCGATCAGGAACGGCACTCCCGCGCCCCGCCTGACGGTCGCGCCCCAGGCCGGGATGAAGGCACCCACCTCGACGGTCGGGTCCAATCCGGCCGACTCGAGCAGGTGGCCCAGCAGCGCGGTGGTGGTCGACTTCCCGTGAGTGCCGGTGACGGCCAGGCCGATGCGGCCCTCGGCCGCCATCAGCTCTCCGAGCATCGCCTGCCAGGTGACGATCGGGAGGCCCGCGGCGCGCGCCGCGGCCAGCTCGGGGAGGTCGGGGTTGGCCCGTAGGGCGGGGGTGATCACGACTCGCTCGACACCGGCCAGGTGGGACGGGTTGTGGCCGCTGATGACGCGGATGCCTGCCGCGTCGAGCGGCGGGGTGTAGGGGGAAGGGGTATCGGCGTCGCAGCCGTCGATCTGGGCTCCGGCATGGTGGAGGAGGAGCGCCACCCCCGCGGCGCCCGAGCCGGCAATGCCGATGAGATGGATCCGCTCGCCGGCGCGCATCAGGCTGCCGCCGAGACCTCGTCCAGCGCGAGCTCAAGGACTGCCAACGCGGCCGCGGCCCGATTGCCGGTTCGGTCGTGGCCGAACAGGTGGTGCTCGACGCGAGCCGGATGGCCGCGGCGCACCACGCTCACGTAGTGGGTCCCGAGCGGCTTTTGCTCGCTGCCGCCATCTGGCCCGGCGATGCCGGTGACGCTGACCCCAAGGTCGGTTTCAAAGCGGTGCGCGGCACCCTGCGCCAGTGCGGCGGCCACCTCCTCGGAGACCGCACCGTGCGCCGCGATCAGCGCGTGCGGGACGCCCAGGACGACCTCCTTGGCGCGATTCGAGTAGCAGATCACTCCGCCGGCGTAGTAGTCGCTGGCGCCGGGGGTCATGGTGATCGCCTGGCCGATGAGCCCGCCGGTGGACGACTCGGCTGTCGCCAACGACCAGGTGCGGGCCCGCAGGGCCGTGCCGAGACGCGCGCCGGCGCGTGCCAGGTCCGCCTCGCTGGGCGGATTCATCGGTAGTTGATGAATTGCAGCGCCACCGCGTAGTCGAGGCCGCGCAGGTGGTTGATGACGCCCTGCAGCTCGTCCTTGCTCTTGCCCGACACCCGCACCGCATCGCCCTGTATGGCGGGCTTCACCTTGGGGAACTGCTCGCGCACCAGCTTCGCGATCTCCTTGGCCTGTTCAGAGGTGAGCCCGCGGTGCAGCCCGATCCGCTGCCTCACCGTGCTACCAGCTGCCGGCTCGAGCTTGCCCCAGTCGAAGACCTTGAGCGACAACCCCCGCCGCACCGCCTTGCTTTGGAGCAGGTCCTTGACCGAGCCGGCGCGGAAGTCGTCGTCTGCGTGGAGCGTGATCTCGTCCTTGCCCAGCTCGAGCGAGACCTTGGCACCCTTGAAGTCGTAGCGTGTCGCAACCTCGCGGCGCACCTGGTCGAGCGCGTTCACCAGCTCCTGCTGATCGAAGTCGCTCACCACGTCGAATGAAGAATCGGCCATCTCGCCTCCATGCTTGGTTCCGCTCCCCTATCTTCGCCCCTACGGCGTGCTCCCGCCCGCCGCTCCCGCTGATGGCAGCTGGCTCGGCGTAGGGCTGGCCGTCACCACCGTGATCGTGCGCCGCACCGCCGCGCTGTCGCGGCCGGTCAGCGGGTCGTTGGCGACGAGGGTGATGACGTTGGCTCCCGGGACGAGACCGATGAGAACGCTGAAGGCGCCGTCAGCATCTGCCGTCGCGCTGGGGTTCTGGCGCAACCCATCGGTGGTGATGGTGGAGCTTGGCTCGGTGACACCGCGAATCGTGTACTCGGTGCCGTGCCACGCCAGGACATCGGTGGCGGGGTCGGTGATGCGCAGGTCAGGGGTGCGGGCGAAGGTGACGAACTCAGTCGCCAGGTACACCACGAAGGCGACGACGAGGAGGGTCAGGATAGCCGCCACCACGGCACCCGAGCTGACGACGAGTGAACGGCCCTGGCGCGCCGCCATGGGACGACGCGCGGATGGCATCGAGGGCCGTTCGATGGCGCTCCCGCTCTCGAGCCGGTAGAGATCGACCAAGTACTCTGGGTCCAGGCCCAGGTACAGGCCGTAGTTGCGCAGGAAGCCCCGGGTGTAGAGCGAGCCAGGCAGGTCTCCGTAGTTGCCGCTTTCGAGGGCCGACAGGTAGCGGACCCGGATCTTGGTGTCGCGCTCGACCCGGGCCAGGTCGATGAACCTGGCCTCGCGCGCGGTCCGCAGGACGGTGCCGAGCTTGGTTGGTTCCCGCTCGGTCACTCCCCGTCCTCGTCGGGACCGATCTCGCCTCCCCATCCATCCGGCGTGACGAGCACCTCGCGGAAGCGGCTCCCATCGGCCGGGCCGACGATGCCGCGGTCCTCCATCTGGTCGAGGATCCTGGCCGCGCGTGCGTAGCCGATCCGCAGCCGGCGCTGGAGCAGCGAGGCCGACGCCTTGTCCGAGCGGCGGACGATGTCGACCGCGGCCGAAAGGAGGGCGTCTCCCTCATCGTCCTCTTCGCCGGGACGCCCGCCGGCCTTGCCATCACGCTTGGGGGCCGTGATCTCGGGTCGGTACTGCGGGCCGCCCTGCCCACGCCAGTGTCGCGTGACTGTCTCGATCTCGTGATCGGTGACCAGGACGCCCTGCAGGCGGACCGCGCGGGGCGCATCGATAGGCTGGTAGAGCATGTCGCCGCGTCCCAGCAGGTCCTCGGCGCCGACCGTGTCCAGGATCGTGCGCGAGTCCACCCCGCTGGTCATCGCAAACGCGATGCGCGATGGGATGTTGGCCTTGATCAGGCCGGTGATGACCTGCACCGATGGACGCTGGGTGGCGACCACCAGGTGGATCCCGGTGGCACGCGCCAGCTGCGCGATGCGCGTGATGGTCGCCTCCACCTCGTAGGCGCTGACCATCATCAGGTCGGCCAGCTCGTCGATCACGATCACGATGTACGGCATCCGCGGCTCGCCCGGCTTCAGCGCCTCGTTGTAGCCGGCGATGTTGCGCACGCCGCGCTGGGCGAACTCGTGGTAGCGGCTCTCCATGGTCCCGACCGTCCACTTCAGGGCGTTGACTGACTTGTCGTTGTCGACGATCACCTCGGTCAGGAGGTGCGGGATGCCCTTGTACTGCGCCATCTCGACCCGCTTGGGGTCGATCAGGATCAGCTTCACCTCGGACGGCGAGGCGCGCATGAGCAGTGAGCAGATGATGGCGTTGACGCAGACGCTCTTCCCCGATCCTGTCGCCCCTGCGATCAGCAGGTGGGGCATCCGCGACAGGTCGGCGCTGAAGGGCTGGCCGGCGACGTCCTGCCCAAGCGCGAAGGCGAGCTTGCTGCGGCCGGACGCCTCGTCGAAGTTCGGGGAGCTGAGCACCTCCTTGAGGGTCACGAGGTCGAAGGCGCTGTTTGGGATCTCGATCCCGACGTACGGCTCACCGGGAATCGGCGCCTGGATCCGGATGCTTCGCGCCTTCAGGTCGAGCGCCAGGTTGTCGGCCAGCCCCTCGATCCGCGACAGCTTGATCCCCGGCTCCACGTCCAGCGCGTACTGGGTGACGACCGGCCCCTCCTGGATGCGGGCCACCTTGACCCCGATCCCGAAGTGGGCGAGGGTGTCGCGGATGCGCTGGCCCTTGGCGGTTAGGTCGAGCTGGGCGGCGCTGCTGGCCGGCGCATCGTCCAGGAAGGACACCTGCGGGAGGTCCCAGCTGTGGATCGTCGCCTCCAGCGCGGCGTCGGCCACCTCGTGGTGCTCGACCTCGGCCAGGTGAGCGGTCTCCTCGCTCTCCAGCTCGTCGACGGTGACGGGCACGGCCACGAGGGGCTCGATCTCACCGATCGGGAACGGGACGTCGTGCGCCCGCGGCACCGGTACGGTGCCCTCGGCTGGTCTGGCGCGACGCAGGATGAGGGGCTCGTCGTCGGGCTCGGCTCCCCCGCCCAGGGCGGTGCGCATCCTTTGCAGCAGCCCACGCCCTCCGGGAGCGGCGGTCGCCGCGGCGGACTCGGGCCGCACGCGTGGATCGGCTGAAGCTCGGCGCGCCTCGAGCTCCGCCAGCTCGACCCGCTCGTCGCGTCGCCGCAGCCAGGCCGCCACCAGGTCACCGACGGTCATGTTGAAGTAGAGCAGCAGGCCGACCACGAGCATCAGGCCCAGCACGATCCAGGCGCCGGCCGCACCGATCGCGCCGCTCAATGCCGCCGAGGCCGCGAAGCCGATGGCTCCCCCACCCTCGCCCCGGTTCACCCCTTCGGGGCCATTGCCGCCGGTCAGGTGGAAGATCCCGAGCAGGCCGATCGACATGACCGCAGCGCCGGTGGCGGCCATCCAGCGCTCGGCCGGCATCGTCTTGAGCCAGAGCATGAATGCGAAGCCGGCCAAAAGCACCGGCGCGAAGGCGATCCCCCATCCGAGCAGGAATGAGAGCGCGTCATGCCAGGGCTTCACGATCAGACCGGCGTCGGGCGCGAAGAGCGCGATGGTGCTGACGATCGCGGCCACGACCAGGACGAGGGCGAGCACCTCGCGGGCAACCCGCCCGCTGATGGTGACCGTGGTCGTGGCCTTGCGGCGACGTGAGCTGCCGCGCCGCCGCGAGCCGTTCGTGCGTCGCCTGGTCAAGGGTCGGTCAGACCTCCATCACGATCGGCAGGATCATCGGCCGTCGCTTGGTGCGCTCGAAGAAGTAGCGCGAGAGGGTGTCGCGGATCTTCGTCTTCAGGTAGCCGACCTCGGCGGCATGCGCGTCGGCGACCGGTTGCAGCAGCGCCTCGGTCAGGTGCTTGCAGGCGGCCGCCATGACCGGATCGTCGGGGTCGGAGAGGAAGCCGCGGCCGACCAGGTCCGGTCCCGAGACGGCCTGCCCGGTGGCGCGGTCGACGGTCAGGGCGACCATCACCACGCCATCCGAGGCGAGGGCGCGGCGATCTCGCAGGACCACGCCGTCAACCCCGTCGATGGCTGCGATGCCGTCGACCAGCACCGCCCCTGCCGGAACGGAGCCGGCGAGCCGCGCCCGTGTCCCGTCGAACTCGACCACCTGCCCATTCTCCAGCACGAAGATGCCGTCGACGGGGACACCTGCCCCCTCGGCCAGCAGCCCGTGCTGCACGAGCATGCGGTACTCGCCATGGACCGGGATGAAGTGCCGGGGCTTGACCAGGCCGAGCATCAGCTTCAGCTCCTCCCGCGAGCCGTGGCCCGACACGTGGCAATGGACCAGTGGCTCGTAGTGGACCATCGCCCCCTCCTTGAAGAGGTTGTCGATCGTCTTGGCCACGGCCTCTTCGTTGCCCGGGATCGGCGAGGCCGAGATGATCACCGTATCGCCCGGCTCGATCGTGATGTTCCGATGGTCTCGGTTGCTCATCCGGGTCAGTCCCGACATAGGCTCACCCTGGGAGCCGGTGGTCATCACCACCAGCCGGTCCTTGGACAGGCGCTGGAGCCCGTCCTTGCCGGTCAGCGTCCCGTCGCGCGGGTCGAGGTAGCCGAGCTCCAGGGCGATCGCGATGTTCTGCTCCATGCTGCGCCCCAGCGCCACCATCTTGCGGCCGCTTGCCCAGGCGGCGTCGAGCACCTGCTGCACGCGACCGATGTTGCTCGCGAAGGTGGCGACGATGACGCGCCCGCTCGCCTCTCTGACGAGCTGGTTGAGCGAGTCCCCCACCGTCTTCTCCGAGAGCGTGTAGCCCTCGCGCTCGGCGCGCGTCGAGTCGGAGAGCAGGAATTCGACGCCGTGGTTGCCGATCTCGGCGATGAGGCCGAGGTCGGCGCGACGGCCGTCGGGCGGGGTGTGGTCGAACTTGAAGTCGCCGGTGTGCACCACCGTCCCGAGCGGAGTCCTGATCGCGAAGCCCATTCCATCGGGGATCGAATGGTTCACTCGGAAGGGGGTGATGGCGAAGGCGCCGATGCGGAACTCCACGGCCGGCTCGACGACCTCCAGGCGGGTCTGGCCGAGGAGCTTGTGCTCCTTCAGCTTGCCGGTCACCAGGCCGGCGGTGAGGCGGCTGGTGTAGATCGGCGTGCCGGGGATCTGCGGCAGGACGTACGGCAACCCGCCGGTGTGGTCCTCGTGGCCATGGGTCAGCAGGATGGCCTTGACGCGATCCCGATTCTCGCGCAGGTAGGTCACGTCCGGGATGACGAGGTCGATCCCGAGCATCTCCTGCTCGGGGAAGGCAAGTCCGCAGTCGACGACCAGGATCTCCCCGGCCGCCTCGATGACGGTGATGTTCTTGCCGACCTCGCCCACCCCGCCAAGGGGAATGATGCGAAGGGTGTCTGGCATGGTGCTCCTAGAAGAGGGTCATCTGTTCGGCGTCGACGATCTCAGCCGTCGGCGCCGGTGGCGCTGGATCGGGCGAGATCGCCTGGACCGATTCCGTCCGCTCGGCCTCGATCGCCTCGCGTGCGGCAAGCAGCGCAGCCGGCAGGCCACGCATGTCTGCGAAGAGGGTCTCCCGCAGCGAGGACTGGTGCAGCGCCGCAGCAGGATGGTACATCGGGAAAACGAAGCGGCTGCCCGATCGCCGCAGGCGGCCGTGCGCCTCTCCGATGCGCGCATCCGGCAGGTAGCGACGCAGCGAGTGGCGCCCCAGGGTGACGATCACCGCGGGATCGAGCGCCGCCTCCTGGCGGTCGAGGTAGGGACGGCAGGCGTTGATCTCCCCCGACTCCGGGTCGCGGTTGCCCGGTGGGCGGCACTTCACCACGTTGGCGATGAAGACGTGCTCGCGCGCCCAGCCGATCGACTGCAGCAGCTCGTCGAGGAGCTGTCCCGCCGGCCCCACGAAGGGGCGCCCGGTCGCATCCTCACGGGCGCCCGGCCCCTCCCCTACCAGCAGCACGTCGCTCAGCGGGTTGCCCTCGCCCGGAACAGCCTGGGTCCGGCCGATGTGGAGGGGGCAGCGAGTGCAGGCTCTGGCCTCGGCCGCGATCGCGGAGAGGAGCGCGTCGGCCCCCATCGGCGTCAGGACTCTTCGCTGACGCCTGCCTTGGCCATGTGCCGCTCCATGGCCGCACGGCGGCTCAGGTTGACGCGGCCCATGCGGTCAATCTCGGTCACCACCACCATCAGCTCGTCGCCGACGGCGACCACGTCCTCGACCTGCGCCACCCGATAATCGGCCAGCTGGCTGATGTGCACCAGCCCCTCCTTGCCGGGCATGATCTCGACGAAGGCGCCGAAGTTCATGATGCGGGTCACCTTGCCGAGGTACTCCTTGCCGACCTCGACGTCCTTGGTCAGGCCCTCGATCCAGGCGATCGCCTTCTTGGCATTCTCCTCGGAGACCGACGCGATCTGGATCGTCCCGTCGTCCTCGACGTTGATCTGGGTGCCGGTCTCGGCCACGATCTGGCGGATCACCTTGCCGCCGGAGCCGATCACGTCCCGGATCTTGTCGATCGGGATCTTGATGGTCGTGATGCGCGGCGCGTACGGCGACAGCTCACTGCGGCTGGCGCTGATGACCGCGGTCATCTTGTCGAGGATGAAGAGACGCGCAACGCGCGCCTGCTCCAGGGCGTCGCGCATCACCGACATCGGGATGCCGCCGACCTTGATGTCCATCTGCAGGGCGGTCACACCTTCGGCGGTGCCCGCCACCTTGAAGTCCATGTCGCCGTACGCATCTTCCTTGCCGCTGATGTCGGTCAGCACCGCGTGCCGACCGGTGGCGGTATCGGAGATGAGGCCCATGGCCGCCCCAGCGACGGGAGCCTTGATCGGCACGCCGGCATCCATCAGCGCCAGGGTCGAGCCGCAGGTGCTGGCCATCGAGGTCGAGCCGTTCGAGGAGACCACCTCACTGACCACCCGCATCGCGTACGGGAACTCGTCGGCGGACGGCAGGACCGGCAGCAGGGCCCGCTCGGCGAGCGCACCGTGGCCGATCTCGCGCCGGCCCGGTCCACGCATCGGCCGCGCCTCGCCGACCGAGTAGGGCGGGAAGTTGTAGTGGTGCATGTAGCGCTTCTCGGTCTCCGGCGAGATCGTGTCGAGGCGCTGCACGTCGGACGAGGGTCCGAGGGTCGCGATCGAGAGGGCCTGGGTCTGGCCCCGCTGGAAGAGCCCGGAGCCATGGGTGCGGGGCAGGATCCCGACCTCCACGCTGATCGGCCGGATGGTGGTGGTATCGCGCCCGTCGATGCGGATGTTCTCCGACAGCACGAGCTCGCGGGAGGTGGCCTTGGTCAGGACGTCCATCAGCCCGGAGCCGATGCCGTGCTGGCGTCGAATGTCCTCCAACCGATCGCCCTGGGCGGCTCGGTTGTAGTCGGTCTTGCCGCGCCGGATCTCGGCGGCGATGTCGGTGCGGATCTTCTCGAGCCGCTCGGCCAGGCCGCTGGTCAGGTCGATGAACAGCTCGGCCGCCGCCTCGGCATCGGGCATCGCGCGGTGCGCGGCTCCGTGGTCACGTCCGAAGACGAAGCGCACCAGGTCGGCGAGCTTGTAGGAGCCCGCATCGGGGTAGAGCTGGTAGGCAAGCTCGAGCGTGTCGTAGACGGCGCTCGGCTGCCACTGGGCATCGTGGGGCATGTGGCGCAGCACGAACGGCAGGTCGAAGGCGACGTTATGAGCGACCACCGGCGCGTCGCCGACCCATGCCGCGAACTTGGTGAGCACCTCCGCCGCGGTCGGGGCCTTGTCGACATCGTCGTCGCTCAGGCCGTGGATCTGGTGACCCACGATCGAGCGACCGGGATTCACGAGCGACTCGAAGCGATCGACGACTTTCCCGCCCTTCACCCGGAGGGCGGCCAGGTCGACGATATAGCCGTTCTCTGGCTTCATGGCGGTCGTCTCGAGGTCGAGCACGACGAACTCGCTGTCGCTCTCGCCGAGCGCCTTGCCGAGCTTCACGATCGAATCGGCCTTCGGACCGAGGAACGGGAGCTTCTTCGGCTTGCCGGCTGTGGCCGTCAGCTTCTCCTGCAGGTCGATGCTGTGCTGCAGCTCCTTGTGGGCGTACTCGATGGCATCGGCCATGACCGACTCGGACAGGATCTTTGCTCCAGCCTCGACCATCATCACGGCCTCACGGGTGCCTGCCACGACCAGGTCGAGGTCGCTGTCGTTCAGCTGGGTGTTGGTCGGGTTGGTTACGAAGGCTCCGTCGATGTAGCCCACTCGCACCGCCCCGATGGGCCCCAGGAACGGGATGCTGCTGATGGAGAGTGCCGCGGAGGCACCGTTGATGGCCAGGATGTCGGGATCGTTCTCCTGATCGGTCGAGAGGACCGTCAGGACGATCTGCACCTCCTGCTTGTAGCCCTTGGGAAAGAGGGGCCGGATGGGTCGGTCGGTCAGGCGCATCGCCAGGATGGCTGCCTCCGACGGCCGCGATTCCCGCTTGATGAAGCCGCCGGGGATCTTGCCCGCGGCATACATCCGCTCCTCGAAGTCGATCGTCATGGGGAAGAAGTCGATCCCCTCGCGCGGCTCGGCGGAGACCGCCGTCGCCAGGAGCATGGTGTCGCCGTAACGCACGAGCACCGCGCCATCGGCCTGCTCGGCGAGCTTGCCCGCCTCGAACGAGAAGGGCTGGCCCCCGATGTCGGCCTCTACTTTCATTGCCACTGATTCCTCCAGAAGTCTTGCTCTTGCCACGCGACCCGGCGCTCGGCCCGCACACGAATCCCGATCAGATCGAGATGGCGGGCGGCGGCCCTTGCGGGCGCGGATGGCTGATGATTGGCGGATGCCGATGGCATCCATGGGTCCGGCCGGGATGCTGGGCCGGAAGCAGGCGACCCCGAGTCGATATGACTCCTGGGTCGTGGTTGCGACGAGTTCGTGATTAGCGGCGCAGCCCCAGGCGACCGATCACCGCGCGGTAGCGATCCACGTCGTTGCGGACGAGGTAGGCGAGCAGCCTTCGGCGCTGACCGACGAGCTTGAGCAGCCCGCGGCGCGAATGGTTGTCGTTCTGGTAGGTGCGCAGGTGCTCGGTCAGCGACTTGATGCGCTCGGTGAGCAGTGCGATCTGCACCTCGGGGGATCCGGTATCGCCATCGTGCGTGGCGAAGTCGTCCATGATTGCGCTCTTCGTGTCTCCAGCGAGCGGCACGTATTCCTCCACTTTTCTTTCCACTTTTCGCCCTGCATCGTACCAGACCGAGGCCTCGGACGCCGATCGGCCAGCCTCCGATCAGGCCACTCCAAGCACGGCTCGCCCGCGCAGCGCGTCGCGCTGCATCTGCGCCACGAGGGCGCTGGCATCTGCGAATCGCTGCTCGTCGCGCAGGCGCGCCAGCAGCTGGACGCCGAGCCGCACCCCGTACAGGTCGCCGTCGAAGTCGAGCAGGTGCACCTCCGCCAGCACCTCCGTACCCTCGTGGAAGGTCGGCCGGGTGCCGATGCTGATCAGCGCCGGATGTCCGCTTGCGACGCTTGGCCCAGCCTCCGTCACGCGGCCCGCGTAGATGCCGAGCGCGGGCATGGCTGGCCGGTAGCCGAATCGCAGGTTGGCGGTCGGAAAGCCCAGCTCGCGGCCGCGTCGATCTCCCGTCACGACGACCCCCTCCAGGTACGGCACGACGCCCATTGCTCGCGCCGCATCCACGTCTCCGTCGGTGATCGACGCTCGGATGCGGGTCGAGGACACGACCGATCCCGCAACCTCGACTGGCTCGACCAGTCGGAGGGAAAAGCCACGTTCGGCGCCGAGCTCCTGCATGCGTGCCGCTGTCCCTCCCCGGTCGCGCCCGAACGCGCTCCGGGAGGACATCGTCAGCCCGTCGAGTGAGAGGGCCGGCGCCAGGGCCTCGAGGAATGCCTCGGCGCTGAGCTCACGGAGCTGTTCGTCGAAGCGGACCGGGATGGCCCTGTCGACCAGCGCTTCGATCCGCGTGAGGTTTGTGGTCAGGGGCGCCAGGCGAGCAACCTGGGTGCCAGGTCGGAGCAACTCGTCGGGAGGCGGGTCGAAGACGAGTGCCACGCTGGTCGCACCTCCTCCGGCGGCAGCGTCTCGGGTCGTCTCCAGGATGGCCCGGTGGCCAAGGTGCACGCCATCGAAGACGCCCATCGTGATGACGGCGCGGCCGATCGACGGCAGGTCAGCCAGCCCCAGGCGCCGTGGCTCGCCACTCACGCGGCACCGTTTGCTGCAATCACCGTTCGTGGCTCGAGCAGGCCGTCCTGCAGCATGCCGACGCCGAGAAGCTCACCGTCGCCGAACACCGCGTGGCGCCCGCTACCCGTTGCCCCCGGCACCTGCACGGCCGATCCATGCACGAAGCGACCTGCGGCATCCGCATCCAGGCGCAGCTCGGGCAGGTGCAGGAGCGAACCCACCGGCAGGATCGCCGTGCCCAGCCGCCCCGCGGCCGCCAGTTCCTCG
>DATCQR010000061.1:0-3767 GCA_036569405.1 Candidatus Limnocylindria bacterium | reverse complement strand
AGGTAGACCAGGTCGACGGCGGCAGCGGGCAGGTAGCGACGCAGGATGTCGAGGTTGTCGCGGACGATCCATGACGTCGTGAATTCACAGGGCGAGGATCGGTTCCTGACCATTGGCCGAGCCGAATCGGGCCGGCTCTTGGCAGTGGCCCATTCCTATCGAGGAGATAGAATCCGTGTCATCTCTGCACGGCCCGCCACGCAGCGGGAGCGAAAACGCCATGACCAAGACAAGCGCCGGTTCATCACCTTACCCTGACGACGAGGACATCAACCTCGACGAGATCCCGGAGTTCGACTTCTCGAACGCGGTCCGAGGAACGTACGCCGAGTGGGCCAAGCGCGCCAAGGGTCACTTCTACGAGGTGACCGATGAAGAGGACGCCAAGCGCTCCGCGGCCGAGCGCCGACCGAAGGGGCTTCTCAAGAAACTGAGTCGCCCGAAACCCTAGCGGGGGCTGCGAGCGGGAGCCTCAGGACCCGGTGATCAGGTGCTCCAGCTCGGATCGGGCGGGGTCGACAAGGGCACGGATAACCGCGGCGTCCACGTCGGCCACGATGATCTCGCCTACCTCGTCGTTGACCGACTTGAAGATTCCCAGCTCGAGCATCCGCTGGCCCTGGCGGCGATTGTCCTCGGTCGGGGTCAGATAGTGGACCGCGGAAGCTCGGTAGCGGTGGATCAGGAACAGGTGCAACAGCGTCATCAAGCGCTTGCGTCGCAGCGTCGTGTCGAACGTGTTCTGGTCGCGCACGGACAGCATCGAGCGGCCGCGGCGATCCGCGATGGTGGCGAAGACGATGTTGGCAACCTTCTCCCCCGACGGGTCCAGGACGCTCAACTCAAGCACCTCGGAGCCCGCCGTGTGGGGGCGTAACGAGACGCTGAGTGTGGCGTCCAGGCCATGATGCTTGGCCCAGCGCCCAAGCCACCCGGCCAGCAGCTTTGGCGGGATCTCCGTCTGGACCAGGTGCTGAACCTGGGTCGAGCCGGGTCCCATGGCCTTGGTGGTTGCCGTCTGTCCGGACGCGGCCAGCAGCGCGGCATCCGCCCGCGGCCCGCCGACCAACGTCTGCGGCGTCCGATAGGGGGACTCAAGAAGGCGCAGTCTCCGCTGCAGACGCGCAAGGGCGACCATCCCGTCCTCACGCAGCGCGGTCGCGAACTCCTCGGCCGCCAGCCCATCGATCTGGTGGCCGCCGTAGGTGATGAAGTTGAAGACGAACCCGAGCTTCCCCAATTCGGCAGGGAATCCGCGCATCTCTTCATCGGTCATCCCGGTCGTGTCCCAGTTGAACGAGGGCGACAGGTTGTAGGCCAACATCTGGTCCGGGTAGATCGCGTGGACTGCCTCGGCGAACTCGCGCGCATCGGCCAGGTCAGCCGTCTTGGTTTCCATCCAGAGCAGGTCCGCGAAGGGCGCCGCAGCGAGCGACTTCGCGATTGCGTACCCGATGCCTCCCTGGACCTGGTAGTAGCCCTCAGGTGTCCTCGCATGCTCGGGATCCCATGTGGCCTGGAGCCCCAGCTCGGAGGCCCTCGCCCGGGTGGCGCTCCATGACGCGAGGCCCGCGAACTCCAACCACTCCTCGACACCTATCTCGACAGGGAACCCCTCATCGGCCCGGAATGTCATGAGGTCCGCGACAGCCTGGCCGAGTGTCTTCAGTGCGGCGCGCTCCTGCCAGGCCTCCAGGAAGCGGTCGGCCACGGCATCGAGTGTCTCCTCCGGGGTGGAATTCGCATCTTCTTGGTGGGCTCGAGCTGCCTTATCGATGACGTCGGTCAGTCCGACCTCCTCGAGCCATGCATCGGCCAATGCGTACTCGGCCTCGGGGATTGCGTAGAGCAGGTGCCCGTTGATATCGGTCACGCCAGCGCTGTGGAGCCGGCGCATGACCGCCAGGTAGCCCACTCGGTAGGCCGGCACCTCGACGTTCGTCACCCCCAGGATGAAGGGCTGGTCGCGCTCGTCCACTCCACCCTCGAGCAGGCTTGCGGACTCGGCATCGGTCCGGGCCACGATGATGCCCGCGACGCCCATCACGTCGAGCTGGAAGCGGGCGGCGTTGAGGCGCTTGATCTGCTCGTCGCTTGGGACCAGCACCTTGCCGCCCTGGTGGCCACACTTCTTGGCGCCCGGTTTCTGGTCCTCGATGTGGTAGCCGGGCACACCGGCCTCCACGAAGCGGCGGATGAGGTTGCGGACATGCGCGTCGCCACCATGGCCGGTATCGGCGTCGGCGATGATCCAGGGTTCGAAGTCGATCTCCGGCGCAGCCGCACGTTGCACATCGGTCATCCGGGCGCGGGCGAAGCGCTGGTTGCGGTCAGCAGTGAGGAGTGCCCGGACCAGGCCGGCGGCCTCGTTGGGCACCTGGCCCAGCGGATAGCTGGCAAGGTCGGGGCCAGGGTCCTCGTCCATGGACCCCTTGGCCGATGTGGCCCAGCCTCCGAGATATATCGCCTCGATCCCGGCCAGCTTCATGGCGATCGCCTGCCCTGGCGAGTAGGGACCGTAGGTGGTGATCGAGCGCCGCTGGTCGAACAGCTCTCGCAGCCGGGCGTAGAACCGATCCGCCGCGTTGCGGGCGACCGGATAGTTGGTGTCGATCATCCCGCGCTGTTCGACGACCTGGCGCGGTGAGTAGAGGCGGGTGGTGCGCGCGAAGCGCTCCCCCTCCATCCAGCGGCGGGTTGTCTCCAGCTCGTCCTGGAGAGCGGGGGCGGACAGGTCCGGAGCCGGCGCCGCCAGCGCCGCCGGCGCTGACATCACCATAGACGCGTCGTTGCTACTCGTTCGAGTGGTCGCGGTCGCAGAGGTCCGGGCAGAGGCACTCTGCCAGCTCGGCCACGGTCAGGCGCCTGGGCTCCTCAGGGAGCTCGGGTCTCCACTGCAGCCACGCGTTAGCCCACTCGGCCTGGCGGGCCGAAGAGCGTGTCTGGGGTAGCGTCACAGTCATCATCGCACCACCCTGGCGGGTGGGGTAGTATCAGTCAAGGCGATTCTATTGATGGATACCATCAGCATGACCGATATCTCGGCTCCGCAGCTCGGACAACTCCAGGCCTTCATCGAGGTTGCTCGTCGCGGCACGATCAGCCGTGCGGCGGAGGCCCTTTTCGTAAGCCAGCCAGCGCTCACGGCGCGCATCCAGGGGCTGGAGCGCACACTCGGTAGCTCGCTTTTTGCTCGCGGCCAGCACGGCAGCCACCTGACCGAGGCCGGGCGCGCCTTGCTGCCGCACGCCGAGCGGGCGCTCACCGCAGTGGAGCGCGGCCGCGAGGCAGTGGCCGAAGTGGCGAGCGGGAGTGGCGGGCGACTGACCATCGGTGCGGCGCCGGCGGTGAGCACCTATGTCCTTCCGACCATGCTGCATCGGTTCCAGGCGGACCATCCGGGCGTGCACCTGTCGGTGCGCAGCGGCCACTCGGAGGATGTACTCGAGATGGTGCTGCGCGAGGAGGTCGACCTCGGCCTCATGCGACCCATCCAGCACGCCGAGGTCATCTCCTCGCTTCTCTATGAGGACGAGCTCGTGCTGGTCGTGCACCGTCGGCATCCGTTCGCGTCGAGCGGCCCGATCCTGATGGAGCGGATGGCGACCGAGCACCTGATCCTGTTCGACCGCACCAGTTCCTACCACGAGCTGACGAGCGCCGTTTTCCGGCAGGCGGGGATCGCGCCGCGCGGCTACCTCGAGGTGGACAACATCGACGCCGCCAAGCGGATGGTCGAGCAGCGCCTGGGGATCGCCCTCCTGCCC
>DATCQR010000060.1:0-2337 GCA_036569405.1 Candidatus Limnocylindria bacterium | reverse complement strand
GCTGTCGCCGGCGACCGCGCGACCGGTCCCCAGCCGCCGGCTGTACTCCACCCGCCGCATCCCGTATCGAGTCCAGACGGTCGTGAGTGATCCGTAACCGAGCGTCAGCACAGCCACCAGCAGGACGCCTGGCGCGTCCGCCACCACGGCCACCACCGCCATCGCACCGGCGAGAGCGATCCAATCGCCCATTCCTACGCCGTCAAGAGCCGGTTTCCGGCGATCAGCTCCTCATCTGCCATTGGAACCGGCACGCTGTCGATGACCTCCTGGACGACGCCCGTCACGGTAGCCCCACGCAGCTCCCGGTCGACCTCGAGCAGGAGCCGATGCGCGAGCACCGCGTGCGCCACCGTGCGGACGTCATCGGGCAGCACGAAACTGCGCCCGGCGAGCAGCGCCGATGCCTGTCCCACGCGGTACAGCGCGACACTGCTGCGTGGCGAGGCGCCGAGGCGCACATCTGCGTGCTCGCGCGTGGCGCGCACCAGCGCAACCATGTAGCGCTCCACGTCGTCCGAGACGTGGACGGTACGGGCGATGGCACGCAGCTCCAGCGCCTCGTCCGGCTGAATAACGGTCGGCACATCGTCGAGTGGCTCGGCCGAGGCCTGGTGGCGGCGCGCGATGCGGCGCTCCGCGTCCTCATCGGGATAGCCCATTGAAATACGCAGCAGGAATCGGTCGAGCTGCGCCTCGGGCAGCGCGAACGTGCCTTCCAGCTCGATCGGGTTCTGGGTGGCCAGCACCAGGAATGGGTCCGGCAGCGGCCTGGTCTGACCCTCGGCGCTGACCTGGCGTTCCTGCATCGCCTCCAGCAGCGCCGATTGTGTCCGTGGGGTTGCTCGGTTGATCTCGTCCACCAGGAGCACATTTGTGAACACGGGGCCTGGTATGAAGCGGAACTGCCCCTGGTCCAGGATGCTCGACCCGGTGACATCGGTCGGGAGCAGGTCGGGCGTGCCCTGGACGCGAGCGAAGGTGAGGCCCAGTGCGCGCGCGAACGCCCGTGCCAGGAGCGTCTTGCCGACGCCGGGCACATCCTCCACCAGTGCATGACCGCCTGCCAGCAGGGCGGTGGCCAGCAAGCGCAGCGGCAGTTCGCCCCCGACGACGGCACCGGAGACAGCCTGCTGCAACGATGCCAGGAATTGGGCACCGCGCTGGTCCTGGGGGCGCGTGGTGGCGTCAGTCATGTCAGGGACGATTCTGGTCGGGGCTCATTCGCCGATCAGCAGGCTGCGCAGCTCCGCTTCGTGCTCGGCCGAGGTGACCGCCAGCAGCTTGTCACCGGCCCGCAGGGTGGTGTCGGCGCGGACCACGATGGCGTGCTCGTCGCGGACCACCACCGCCACCGCGCTCCCCTCGGGGAGCTCCAGGTCGCGGAGCACCTTGCCGATCACTGGCGAGTTGGCGTCCAGCTGGGCCTCGACGATCTGCACCTCGCCGCCTTCGAGCTCCGCGAGATGCAGGAGTTCGTGGATCGGTATCTCGTGTTCGATCAGGGCGAGGATGCTCCGCGTGGGGCTGACCGTGTCGTCGATCGCAAGGCGTCGGAAGAGCGCCTCATTGCTCGGGTTGTTGACCCGGGCGATCGCGCGCGGGACGTTGAACTTCATCTTGGCCACCTGGCAGGCGACAAGGTTGTCCTCGTCATCGCCGGTCACGGCGGCCACCACGTCCGCGCGGGCCATCCCGGCCTCGGCCTGGTACCGCCCCTCGCAGCCGTCGTTGGGGACCACGATGCTGCCGAGCTCGTCGGCGATGGTGCGTGCCCGTCCGGGGTCCTTCTCGATCATGACCACCTCGTGGCCGGCGGCCAGCAGCTCCTTGGTCAGGTAGTAGCCGACGTTCCCGCCGCCGATGACGACCACGTACATGTCAGCTGGCCTCGCCGCCGACCGCGGGTTCCTCGGTCGCGGAAGTCTCGGTCGCCGCTTCCTCGATCGCGGCCTTGGCCTTGGCCGCAGCCCGGGATCCGGCCGGCGGCATCCCCTGACGCGGCTCGGCGGTCGGCGGCTCCACGGCCCCCTCGGTCGCCTCCGCTCCCCTGGTTGCGGCGACGACCAGCGCGTCGGAGAGGATCACGGTGCGGCAGATCGTCTCGAGACCGAGGGTGCGATAGGCCTCGGCACGCAGGGGGTCGTTGATCTTCGCGATCACACGCGGGATGCCAAAGATGTGCTTCCCCAGCTGGGCGGCCAGCGCGTTGCGGTTGTCGCCCTGGGTGAGCGCCATCAGCAGCTCGGCGAGATCGGCCCCCGCGCCACGGAGGATGTCCTCGTCGCTGCCGCTGCCCCGCACCGTGACGCCGCCGAAGGTGCTCGGCAGCCGGTT
>DATCQR010000059.1:0-3016 GCA_036569405.1 Candidatus Limnocylindria bacterium | reverse complement strand
GGCCGGACTCGATCCCGCTGCGAACCCGCGCCCCGAGGTCGCGAGGTGGCTCCGCCATCGGCAGCCCTGACAGGATCCTGCGCTCGGCGGTGAAGGCGGCGAGGGTGTTGCGGCACGTCTCGCAGCGACCGAGGTGCGAGTCCAGCTCGACGCGCTCTGCATCGGTCAGGTCGCCGGTCAGCGATGCGCTGATCAGCTCGTCGACATGGTTGCCGCGGAGTCTCATCGCACCAGGCCCTCCGCCGCCAGCCGGCGGCGCATCTCACCCCGGGCGCGGCACAGCAGCACTCGGACCGCGCCATTCGACATCCCCATCACCTCGCCGATCTGCACCGCGCTCATGTCCTCCACGTCCGACAGGATCAGGCACTGTCGGTGGTTTGGCTTCAGATGCAGCAGGGCGCGACTGATGCGCTCGTCCATGAGGCCGCTCAGCACCTGGGTCTCCGGGCCGGGACCGCCCTCCGCCTGCTCGACGGTGCGATCCTCGTCGGCATCCAGCCGGACGACGTTCCGTCGGCGCCGCATCTCGTCGATCGCGGTATTGGTCGCGATCCGGTAGAGCCAGGAACGCGTCGAGGAGGGATCGGTCAGGGTGTCCAGCTTGCGGTAGGCCTTGATGAAGGTGTCCTGCGTGATGTCGGCGGCCCGATCCGGGTCACCCACCATCCGCAGCGCGTAGTTGTAGATGGGCGCCGAGTACTCGGTGAAGATCCGATCGAACTCGGCCTTGCGCGCGTCGGAGCCATCCCGCGGCACAGTCACCGTCGCGGAACGCCATGCGAGCCGTGGAGCAAGCGCCATCGGTGCAGTGGACGCCGCTGGGCTGGCACCTGTTACACGCTCACGTGGGCGAGGTGCCCGCGCAGGAGGCCGGCCGCGTATTCCGGCGCCGCGGGATTGACCGCAAGTGCCGTCGCGCGCTCCAGTCCGGCGATTACCCGCAGCCGCGGATGGACCTCCCAGTGCCAGTGGAAGGTCTCGTCCAGCCGCTCTCCGACAGGGGCGGTGTGCAGGAAGAGGTTGTAGGGCGGGTCGCCCAGGGCGTCGAGCGCACCGAGGGTCCGCTGCAGGGTGGCGGTGGCCGCCGCGATGTCGTCGTCGTCGAGCGTGGTGAAGTCGGCGGCATGCGCCCGCGGCACGATCATCAGCTCAAACGCCGAGCGGCTGGCGGCAGGCGCGAAGACCACGAAGCGCTCCTCGGCCAGGACGAGTCGCTCGCCCGACTCCTCCTCGCTCCGGGCGAGGCTGCACCACACGCAGGAGCGGGTCTTGATGACGTACCGAGCGCCCCCACCGATCTCCTCGGCCACCCAGTGGGGGACCTGCGGGATCGAGTACAGCTCCATGTTCAGGTGGCTGCTGCGCGAGCCGGCCTGCATGCCGTAGCTCTGCACGGCCTGGATGTAGCGAGGCTCGTCTTCGGGTCGCGGTTCGGCGGCCATCTCGCGCATCGTGTCGCGGAGGGTCCGCAGCAGGTTCACCGCCAGTCGCGGCGGGGCATCCGCCAGGCGCTCGTGATGTTCGCGCGGCGCGACCAGGATCTCCCACGAGCCACTTGCCGCCATCGCCTGCTCGACGGAGAGCTGGCCCGTGCGCTCCTGGCCGGTGTCGATCCGGTGGAAGGCGTCCTGGCGCAGCGTGACGCGGCGGATGGCGGTCTCCTCCGCGGCCTCTGCGGAGGGCGTTGGGTCGTCGTCACAGTGCCGGCAGTGGGTCCCTTCAATCGGGGTTGCCTGCACGACGAACGATGCGTGCTCGAAGGTCCTGTCCGTGACGATCGCCGACCACCAGCCGGTGACCGGGTCGCGACGCAGCTCGAACACCTAGGCTCCGTGGTCGGTGATCGGCTCGTCCCACGGCCGCGAGCGCGGCTGTGCAGCCCATTCCTCGCGAAGGAGCGACATCCGCACGACATCGTGGAAGCGCCCGTCGGAGAAATGCGCGTGCCGCAGCGTCCCTTCGTTCACGAAGCCGGCCTTCTCGTACGAGCGTTGGGCGCGCCGGTTCGGCTCGTAGACGTCCAGCTCGATCCGTTCCAGGCGCAGCTGGCCGAAGCCGAAGTCGCAGATGGCGCGCAGCGCATCGGTCCCGTAGCCCTTGGACCACTCCGCCTTCTCGCCGATGCTGATGCCGAACGAGGCGTTGCCGTCCTCCTGGTTCACGTGGTGGAAGCCCGCGGTACCGATTGCCCGATCGTCGGCCAGGAGGCAGATGACGAAGTGGTAGCTTCGCCTGCCCTGCTGTTCGAGCATCGAGTCGAACCAGCGCTCCTCCATCGCCTTGCTGAACGGGGCGCGCGTGGCCAGGTAGCGGGTGGTCTCGGCATCGGCAAACCAGCGTACGAACAGGTCGATGTCGTCCCGCTCGGCGGGGCGCAGGTAGACCATCTCGCCGCGAATGCTGGGGATGGGTCGTGGAGGGCTTGGCTCGGCGCTCGACATCGGTCCTGCGTGCGGTAGGCTGAAGTCCCCGCAGGATACAAGGAGGACCGATCCGATGGCCGCCGTCCGCACCGCTACTGTCACATGGCAAGGCCCGCTCGCCACCGGCGACGGCACTGTCACTGCCGGCTCGTCCGGCTTGTTCACGGACCTACCCGTCTCGTGGGGGTCCCGCACCGAGGCGCCCGACGGCCGCACCTCGCCCGAGGAGCTCCTCGCCGCCGCGCATGCTGCCTGCTTTGCCATGGCGTTCTCGGCCGACCTGGGCCGGGCGGGCTACACGCCGGAGGAGATGCACGTCGAGGCCGAGGTGACCTTCGACAAGCTCGAGGCCGGCTGGACGGTCACGCGCTCCGCCCTCACCGTCCTCGGTCACGTGCACGGGATCACGCCCGAAGAGTTCGACCGCATCGCGGAAGGCACCAGGGATGGCTGCCCGATCTCGCGCGCACTGGCCGGGAACGTGGAACTGTCGGTCGACGCAACGCTCGAAACGGATGGCTGAACAGGAGGTTCCGACCTCCGAGCGGGACGCCCTGGGGGCCGTCGGTCGCGTCCTGGCCGCGGTGACC
>DATCQR010000058.1:0-3836 GCA_036569405.1 Candidatus Limnocylindria bacterium | reverse complement strand
GGCATTGCCGCCGCGATACCGTTGACTCATGCCGCCGACGGTACGAGGCGCCGATGCTGACCGTCTTGAACGATCCTGCGGCCGACGCGCGGACTCGATCAGGTTCGGACCGAGCGCTTACGGCGTCGAGCGCGCAGAGGTCTACATCTCCACGCGCGGGTTCGATCCGCACCGGCACGACACCTACGGGATCGGCGTCTGGTTCGAGGCCACGTGGGACCGCCACCCACCCTGTCCAGAATCCGAACAGCGCTTACTGCCGCGTCATCTGACGGTTACGAAGCGGCGGTCGTGAGTGCCATCCAGCGGCCCGGCGTCAAGCCGTAGGTTCGCTTGAACTGGCGCGTCATGTGGCTTTGGTCGGCGAACCCGGCCTCGGCGGCGGTACGGGCCAGCGACCGCCCGCCCTCGATCGCAGCTCGCGCGACCGCCAGACGGCGCAGCGTCCGATAGCGGTCGGGGCTTGTCCCGAACGCCCAGCGGAAGTGGCGGGCGATGGTGAAGCGATCGATCCCCGCGACCTGTTCAAGAGTCGAGGCTGGGGTCGGCTCGCAGGCGTGGACGGTGAGGTATTCGCGCACGAGCTGGACGGCCGTTAGGTCGATCCTGGCTTGGCGGTGCCTGGCTTTGCCACTGAGTGACACCAGGCTGTCGGCGACGGCGGCGGCGATCTCGGCGCTGGTGAGCTCGTTGATCGGCTCGTCGATGTCGATCAGCAATGAGGCGATCCGGCGAGTCGCCGGTATCGGCTCCTGCACCGGGTCGGCGACGAACGGCAGCTCGGCGCCGCCGAGCGCGTCACGGACCAGGTCGGGCGGGATGTAGAGGATCCGGTAGCCGAAGCCTTCATCGGTCCCCGCCGCGCCGTCATGCAGCTCGTCGGGATGCAGCACGTGCAGTTGGCCCGGCAGGCAGACGCGGCGGGAGCCGCGGTAGCGAAAAGTCTGGACGCCGGCCGTGGTGATGCCGATCGCGTAGGTGTCGTGCCGGTGCGGCTCGAAGGCGCAGGCGGCCAGGTGCACCTCCGCGCGCTCGATGCCGTTGGCACTCGGTCCGAACCGGATCGAGTCGGAACCCAGGCTGCAGGACCGTTCAAGACGATCGACATCCATGCCACCTAGCGTCTGCGGCATGGCACGAAGGTACAGCAGCCGCGATGCCTGAGGCGCTTGCAGTAGTTGCGATCCGGTGGGGATCGGTTGGGCCGCTGGTGCTGATTTCGCTCGCGATCATGGGCAGTCCCGGTCCCGCGACGATCAGCCTGGTCGCCGCCGGCTCGGCCTTCGGCGTGAGGCGATCCCTGCCCTACGTGCTCGGGATCATCATCGGCACGGTCGCCGTCCTCGTCGCCGTCGCGACCGGGATCACCGCCGCACTGCTGGCGGTCCCCGCGATCGGCTCCGTCCTGATCTGGATCTCGGCGGCGTACATCCTCTGGCTGGCCTATCACATCGCGACCGCGCCCCCGCTCTCGGAGCCGGCCACGACCTCCGGCGCCTTCTCGCTAGCCGGGGGAGCGCTCCTCGGTGTG
Organism: Candidatus Limnocylindria bacterium; assembly: GCA_036569405.1. GTDB lineage: Bacteria > Chloroflexota > Limnocylindria > QHBO01 > QHBO01 > CF-167. The sequence continues at coordinate 2,305 of DATCQR010000058.1, read as the reverse complement.
GCCAACCCGAAGGCGTGGCTGGCGATCGCGGCGGTCTTCGCGAGCGCCCACGTCGCCGCTGCCGCGACTGCGGACGCCACCGCCAAGGTCGCGGTGCTGATCGCGATGATCATCGTCATCTGCACGACCTGGTTGGTCGCGGGCACGGCGATCGCGCCGCTGCTCCGTGAACCCCGTCGAGCCCGCCTCGTCAACGCCGCGCTGGCCGTGGGGCTGGTCGCCGCGACCACGCTGGCGGTGCTTCACTGAAGTCCAGACGTGGTCCTCCCCGAATGGCTTGAGTTCCGGCCGCGCCTGTTTCCCAGCTGCAACTTCGCGTGGCTGGCCGGTCCCCGGCCGGTCCTGGTCGACAGCGGCTTCGGCAGCGACCTGGAGGCGACCCTCGGCCTGCTGCCGGGCGAGCCGGCGCTCGTCTTCAACACGCACTGGCACTCGGACCACGTCGGCGGCAACGCGGCACTGGCGGAGCGCTTCAGGATGCCGATCGCCGCCTCGGCCGCCGAGGGATCGCGGGTCAACGACGGCGACCTCGAGTCATTCGGCTCGGACTGGCTGGATCAGCCGGTCGACCCCTATCGCGTGGACCGGCTGTTGGAACCGGGCGAGTTGTTGGAGACCGGCGCCGTGAGCCTGCAGGTGGTGCCTGCCGGTGGGCACTCGCTGGGACAGGTCGCCCTTTTCGAGGAGCGCGCCCGGGTCCTGATCGCGGGGGACGCCCTGCTCGCCCGTGACGTGCCCTGGATCAATCCCTTCCTAGACGGGGCCGAGGCGCTGGAGACGGCGATCGCCACCGTCGAGCGGATCGGCCTCCTCGACGCCCGGGTCGCGGTGGCCGGCCATGGCGAGGTCATCGAAGATGTCGGGAGCTGCGTGAAGAGATCGCTGGATCGACTCCGGCTCTGGCGCCACGATCCCGCCCGGATGGCCTTCCACGGCAGCCGGCGCATCTTCGGCTTCGCCCTCATGATCCACGGCGGATTCGCTCGCTCCGAGCTACTGCCGTACCTCCTGGCCCGGCGCTGGGTCCAAGACTTCGGACCCGTGGCGGGCCTGGCTGCGGAGGAGTTCGCGGAGCGGCTCGTTGCCGACCTCGAGGGTTCCGGCGCCGCACGCTGGAAGCATGACCGGCTGGTCTCGACCGTCCCTCACAGCAAGGTTCTCGCCGTCGGAAGCTAGCGCCGCGCCCGGGACGCGCTGCTGCAGGATCGTTCAAGACGTTCGCCGTCAACGCTCCTAAGGTCTGAGAAATGCCCACCTATGCTTCGGTCGCCGGGCTCGAGCCAAATCAGATCTGGAATGGGGTCGTGGCCCGTCCCCTGCACGGCGAGAGAATCACGGTCGGGATCCTCGAGTTCGAACCCCTTACACCGGTGCCCGAGCACCGCCACGACAACGAGCAATTGGGACTCGTCCTCAAGGGTTCGATCACGATGGTCATCGGCGGCGAGCGCCGCAACCTGCAGGCCGGCGGCATGTACTCCATCGGGAGCGGCGTTCCTCACTCTGGTGAGTCGGGGCCCGATGGCGCGACCGTCATGGATGCGTTCTCGCCGGCGCGATCCGACTGGAATGACTCGACACGCCTGGCCGTCGCGGCAGGGCGCTGGCCGTAGCGGGGACGAGGATGGATCACCAGGAGCTGCGGCGGCGCTTCGCGGCGCTGACCACCGCCCACCTGGCGGATGCTTGCATCCGGGCTCAGGTCCCGGTGCGCTGTGGGCCGGCGGCCCTGGGCCCAGTTGTGCCCGGCAGCCGCCTGGCCGGGGCTGCGCTTCCGGTTCGACATGCTGGCAGCGTCGATGTCTTTCTGGAGGCGTTCGAAGGGGCCGCTCCCGGCGACGTGTTGGTGGTCGACAACGGCGGGCGGCTCGACGAGAGCTGCGTCGGCGACCTCGTGGTGCTGGAGGCCCAGACGGCAGCACTCGATGGAATCTTGATCTGGGGGCTGCATCGAGACACCGCTGACATCCGAGCGATCGGACTGACGGTCTTCAGCCTTGGATCGATTCCGACTGGCCCTCAACGCCTCGACCTGCGCTCAAAAGATGCGTTGGAGGCAGCGACCGTCGGCGATTGGACGGTGGGTCGCGAGGACCTGGTCCTGGCTGACGACGACGGCGTGATTCTTGTGCCGGCCGCAAGCGCCGCGGACGTCTTCACGCTTGCCGAGACGATCCGCGCCACCGAGGGGAGCCAGGCCAACCTCATGCGAGGAGGCGCGTCCCTGCGCAGCCAGGTCCGCTTCGCCGACTACCTGGTTGAGCGCCGGAAGACGCCCTCCCTGAGTTTCCGCGACCACCTGCGC
>DATCQR010000057.1:0-4283 GCA_036569405.1 Candidatus Limnocylindria bacterium | reverse complement strand
CGGTCGTCATTACCAGCCTCGTCGTCGTCCTCTCGCTGCTCTTCTCGTCGGCTGCCGGTGCAACAAGCTTTCCGAGGTCCATGGCATCGACCGGTGATTCGATCACCCGCGCGTTCAATACCGGCTTCTTCCCGTACCTCGACAACCCTTCCGCCTCCTGGTCGACCGGCACCTCGACCACGGTCAACAGCCAGTATCTCCGGCTGTTGAAGCTGAATGCCAAGATCAGCGGCCATGCCTACAACGATGCCGCCGATGGGGCAAAGATGGCCAACCTGGCCGGCCAGATGCAGAAGGCGGTCGCACAGCGCGTGCAGTACGTCACAGTCCTGATGGGCGGGAATGACTTCTGCACCTCCTCGGCGGGCACGATGACCAGCGTGGCCACTTTCCGCAGCCAGCTGACGACGGCCATGAACACGCTGACGTCCGGGCTCCCCTCCGTCCGTGTGCAGGTCGTCAGCATTCCCAATGCCTATCACCTGTGGGAGCTGTTCAAGGACAACTTCCTGGCGCGCAGCGTCTGGGCGGCATTCAGCGTCTGCCAGTCCCTGCTCGCCAACCCGACGTCGACCGAGGCCGCCGACGTCGCCAGGCGCGACGCCGTCCGCCAGCGGAACATTGCCTTCAATGATGTGTTGCGCGACACCTGCGCCCTGTACAGCCAATGCCTGTTCGACGGATACGCCGTCTTCAACACCGTCTTTGTGGCCAGCGATATCACGGGTCGCGACTACTTCCACCCATCGACAAGCGGCCAGGCCAAGCTGGCATCGGTGACGTGGGCGGCGGGGTACTGGCCGAACTAGTCCTTAGCCGGTAACGCGGGGCCTGGCGCAGCGCTGGGCATGAGTCCGATGGGCCCGAAGGTCATGTGTCTCCGGTTGCTGCCTCCTCCGGGACCCAGGTGACACTCCGGATGCTGGGCAGCAGGGTTACCGTGATGTCGGCCAGCAGGATCAACGAGGCGGCCCCGACCAGGGTGGCCGTGGGTCCGATGGCCTGGCTCAGCGGCCCCACCGCAAGGAAGCCGAGCGGCTGGAAGATGAAAGAAACCAGCCAGTCGTAGCTGCTCACCCGTGATCGCGCGTGTTCGGGCACGTGTTGCTGGAGCATCGTGAACCACCACGTGTTGGTCAGCTCTCCGGCGCCAAACCCCAGCAGGAACGCGCCCGCGATGAGCAGGACCGGCGCGGGGCCCACGAGAGAGAGCGGTTGCAACGCGATGAGGGACATGACCGCGAAGCCCACCAGCAATGGACGCCGAGGACGGATTCGCAGAGCCAGGAGGCCTCCGAGGACGCCGCCGATCGCCCCACCGGTGAGAACCAGACCCCAGGCTGCGGCCCCACCGAGCTGAGCGTCGGCGATCACCGGACCCAGGATGAAGAACGCCGCTCCCGAAGCGTTGCTGATTCCGAACGCGACCAGGGCGGCGGCGATCCACGGGCGGGCGAGGACTTCGCGCCATCCGCCGGCCAGCTCGGCGAGGAACGGCTGACGCACCTCCGGCGCGGTTCGTTCGACCGGCCTCAGCAGGAGCAGCGAGATGGCGCTGATGCCGAATGTCGCGGCATCGATCATGAAGACCGCGCCGGTACCGGCGAAGGCCACGATCAGCCCGGAGACGGGTGGCCCCAGGATCGAGCCCCCATTGCGCGAGATGCTCATCAGCGCGTTGGCCTGCTGGAGCCGTCCTGCGCTGACTGTCTGGGGGACGAGTCCCGTGCTCGCGGGTTGGAAGAATGCGCTGGCCGCACCGTAGACCGCGACACCAATCGCGATCTGCCAGACATGCGCCTCGCCGGTCAGGAGCAGGAGCCCGATGATCACCTGCACGACGCCGCGCACCAGGTCGGCGGCAACCATCACGAGCTGGCGTGGGAGCCGATCGGCCCATACGCCGCCAACCAGGACAAACGAGACGTACGCCGCGAAGAACGCCGCGAACACGAGTCCAAGGTCCGTCGCCTTGCCACCGATGTGCAGTACGGCGAAGGCAATGGCGAGGAAGGTCAGGCCGTCTCCGAATGCCGAGGTGGTTTGACCGATCCACAGGAGTCGGAACTGCGGCTCGCTGAGCGCTCCGAGCAGCTTTCCTCGGCGGGTCATGTCTGGCCTGCCGCCCATTTGGCTCGGGTGATGCCGTAGACCAGCACCCGGTTGCCCATCAGATCGGTCTCGCCGCGGAGTGACTCACCAAGGCGCCTGGCGACCGCGATCGAGGCCTGGTTGGCCGGGTCGATCAGGCTCAGCAGGTCTACGAAGCCGATCTCGCGGAAGCCCCAGTCCATCGCCCCGCGGGCGGCCTCAGTCGCATAGCCACGGCCCCACCACTCGCGACCGAGCAGGTAGCCGACCTCCGCACCAGGCCAGTCGACCGGGTTGATGATGCCTGCGCGACCGATGAATTGGCCGCTCGCCCGCTCCTCGATCGCCCACTGCCCGTAGCCGCGCAGCGCCCAGTGGCCGATCCAGCCGGCGACTGCGCGCCATGCTTCCTGAAGGGTCGGCGCCCTGCGATCGCCGACGTAGCGGACCACGTCGGGGTCCTGGGAGAGCTCGAACAGCGCCGCCGCATCGGCCTCGCGAAACGGCCGGAGGGTCAGCCGCTCGGTCTCAAGGGTTGGAATCGCCAGATCCACGCTGGGGATGATGCGCCAGCGCATCGTGCAGGCGCCGCTATCATCCGCGCGATGCTGCCGCCCTCCACGCCCGAGCTCGAGCGCCGCCGCTCCCGTGCGCTCGGCACATACTTCACCGCCGCGGCGCTGACGAGCATCGCCTATATCGCGACCTTCACCGTCGCGTCGCTGGCCGCGCCGGAAATCACCGGCTCGGCGGGCTCGAGCGGCTGGCCGAGCGCGGTCGCCGTCGCCGGCACCGCACTGGCAGCCTCGTTCCTGTCGTCCGTGATGGCGCGTCGTGGACGTAGAGCCGGGATCGTGCTTGGCATCTCCGTCGCGGTCATTGGCGGTGTCCTGGCAGTGGTCGCCGTGATGGCGGTCTCGCTGCCACTGCTCCTCGTCTCATCCGCGCTGGTCGGCTTCGGCAACGCGGCCATGAACCTCAGCCGTTACGCCGCGGCGGACCTCTTCCCGGTCGAGCGCCGAGCAGGCGCACTCGGGTTCGTGGTCTGGGGCAGCACCATCGGTGCGGTGGTCGGGCCGAACCTGGTGGCCCCGGCCGGGGCCGTCGCGCCGACCCTTGGCCTGCTGCCGCTGGCCGGAGGCTTCGCCATGGCGTTCGTCTTCCTGCTCGGCGCTCTGGCGGTGGCGCTGCTCGGTCCCCGGGCACCGATCCAACCGCACCTCGACGAGCCGACCCGCGCGGTGGGTGAGCGGCCGAGCTCACAGCGTCGCCTGCTGGGGGAGCTGGTCCGGCGACCGCAGGGGCGCACCGCTCTCGTCGCCCTGGTGACCAGCCAGCTGGTCATGACCCTGATCATGACCATGACCCCTTACCACCTCCACGCCGAGGGTCACGGGCTCGAGACGGTCGGCCTCGTGATCAGCGCCCACACCTTCGGCATGTTTGCCTTCTCGCCGCTATCGGGGCGCCTGACGGACCGATTCGGTGCGAATGCGATGGTCCTTGCCGGCTTCTCGGTCCTCGCCGCAGCAGGGCTGCTCGCGGCCGTCATGCCCGAGGGCGGGGCGGCACTGTCGATCCCGCTCTTCCTGCTGGGGGTCGGCTGGAACCTCGGCTTCGTGGCGGGGAGCTCGCTACTCGCCTCGGAGGCGCCGCTCGGGGATCGAGCGCGCCTGCAGGGGGCAACCGATGCCGTTGTCTGGGCAACCGCCGCCGCGGCGAGCTTCAGTTCGGGCTACGTCGTCGCGACCGCGAGCTACGCCTTCCTGGCCGTGATCGGCGCCAGCGCGGCGGTGGTGCTGGCGGTGGCCATCACCCTGGATCGGCGCAATTCGCGACCGATGCCGGCCTGAGTGTTCCGGCCCCTAGGGCCCGAGCGGCACGACTCCCGTGACGACGAACGTCTGGCGGCAGGCCAAGATGAACTCCGGCGCTGCCCGGGCCGATTCCCCTGGGATCGGCTGGGTCTCGCGGCAGGTCTGGGCGGCCGGGTCATCGTAGTGGCCGGTTACCTTGACCTGTGGGAACGGCTCGGAGGGGATTGACAAGCTCGCCGCCGGGTCGACGGCCACGAACAGTTGGGGCGCGCCTATCTTCCGGGTATCCCCGGCGGCCTGAAGGATGAACGGCGAGCACGCCAGCCACGCTGGCTCCGGCCCCCCAGGGCAGTCCGCCGCGCCGCCGCCGAGCCA
>DATCQR010000056.1:0-2453 GCA_036569405.1 Candidatus Limnocylindria bacterium | reverse complement strand
GTGGTGATGGGCAATGCCGTCGGCCCGTGGGTGGCCGTGGCGTTCGCAGCCGGAGCGCTGCAGGGCGAACCGAGGCGGGGCGCCATGGGCGGAGCGATCGCACTCTGCGCCGGAGTTGCCACTTACTACGGGGCCGCCCTTCTGACCTGGGGCGACCGGGCGCCAGCGTTCATTCCTCAGCTCGCGGCGGTGTGGCTGGTCGTGGCCGCGGCCTCCGGCGTTGTCGTTGGCGGGGCCGGGGGTGGCTGGGCGGCGAACGGCAGGTATCGGTCGATCGGCCCGATCGCCCTTGCCGGAGCGCTGCTCGCCGAGGCTGCGTACCAGTTCGTACAGGTCGAGGGCTGGAGGGGCGTCGACATGACGCGCACCGGCTTCCAGATCGCGGCCATCGACACCGTCTTGGCGCTGCTCGTGCCCCTCGCGCTCCTGGAGCGTGGGCGCCGCCGCATGGCCTACCTGGGAAGCGTGGCCGTCGGCGCCGCGGGCTTCCTCGTCCTGGCGGCTGTCGACTCCCTGATCAGGGCGGTGCTCTTCGCACTCCCCGCCTGATCGCCTCAGTCGCGATCCGGGAGGGCACCCTCCAGCGCCAACAGGTAGCGCTTGCGGTCGAGGCCGCCCGAGTAGCCGCCCAACCCGCCATCCGCATGCAGCACCCGGTGGCACGGCACCACGATCGGGATCGGGTTCGAGCCGAGGGCGTTGCCGGTCGCCCGCGCGGCTCGGGGCGAGCCTGCCTTGGCCGCGACCTGGCCATAGCTGCGCACGTCGCCGAACGGAATGCGCGCGGTCTGGCGCAGCACGCCGGCGGCGAAGCCGTGCACCAGCGACCAGTCGATCGGCAGGTTGAAAGTCCGGCGGCGAAGGCCGAAGTAGCCCTCGATCTGACGACGCGTCTCGTCGGTGCGCGTCGGGGCGCGCAGGATGCGGGGCGAGACGCGCGCCGCCACATCGGCCAGCACCCCCTCGATCGGCTCGTCGGCGTACTTGACCCGGAGCAGGCCGCGAGGCGTGACGAAGACGATCAGCTCCCCGATCGGCGAGTCGAGCTCCGCATACGCCACATCAAGCAGCGAGGCCTTGCCCGCACGCTTGGCAAGCGCCACTGCCGGCGCTGCACGATCGAGCTCCGGGAGTGGGGCATTGCGGATCTGCTGCTCCAGGTCGGTTGTCATCGGTCCACCTCCATGCGTAGCCGGCGCAGGCCGGCGCTGACGTTCTGCCGAGCGGCTTCCTCACTGATCCCCATCCGCTCTCCGACGTCGCGATAGGCCAGGTCGAAGACGAAGCGGTGCACGAGGGCGGCACGCTGCTTGGCCGGGAGCGCCCGCACGGAAGCCCATAGCTCATCGTCGGCTGACCGATCCGGCGGGCTCGCCAGCCGATCCTCCGCGACGCCATCCAGGTCGGTTGCCCTGTGCCTCCGATGCGCTCGGACCGCATCGGTCGCCTTGCGCTGGGCGATGGTGTAGAGCCAGGCCCGCAGGTTGTCGCCATGGCGCAGCCGCGGGTAGGCACGAAGAGCCGAGAGGAAGGTGTCCTGGAGGCAGTCCTCCGCGTCGACGACACCGACGCTGGCGATCAGAAACCGATGGAGCTCCGCAGCGTGGTCGTCGACCAGCCGCTGGAACGGGGGCAGTTTCACGAACGATGAAACGCGGCGGGCCACCGGTTCGTGAGGCCTCAGGCCGTGACGGCGGCCGCCGTCACCAGTCGGTCGTAGGCAGAGGGATCGTCTTCGACGACGGTCGGGCGCCAGAACCCGTCGCTCCCCTCCTCCCAGGTTGCCTTGATGCCGGGGTTCTCGACGTTGGTGCCGTCGGCGAGAAAGAGGTGCGGCGATCCGTCGACCGCATCGCTGCGGGCCACCTCGTACTGATCGAAGAGCGCTGTGCGAGCACGGCCGGAATCGAACGCCTCCGCCAGCGCCTCGAGGTCGAGGCCATCGCACTCCGCCGCCACCTCGAGGATGACGTGACGCAGGCTGACACATCGGCTCTCGCCCCAGAAGGCTCTGCGGAGGCCCCGGTCAAGCTCCTCGGACGCACCGAGGCCTTGCTCCTTGGCCGCCTGGACGGCTTCCATCGGAGGCAGCATGGTCGCCGGCCACGCCCAATCCGGCGCGCTCCACGCCTGCCAGCCGGCGCGAGGGGCGAGTGAGGCACACGCCTCCCATTCCACCGCCAGCTCGTCGCGGGGAGTGGGTTGCGAGTTGAAAAGCTCGAGCGGGAAGACGCGATGGTCGAAGGCGACGCGGCCCTCGAGTCCCAGGCGGCGGCGGGCGTCATGCAGGCGCCAGACCGAAACGTGCGCCCAGGGGCACCCGATGTCACTGAAGACGACGATCGTGCCCGGAGCGACCTCGACCATCGGCTCAGTCGAGGGTGAAATAGTCACCCCCCGAGTAGCGGCCGGTACGTTCCTTGCGAACCTGCATCAGCAGGTCGTTGAGGAGG
>DATCQR010000055.1:0-2345 GCA_036569405.1 Candidatus Limnocylindria bacterium | reverse complement strand
CGGCAGGCAACATCGGTGCAGCTGCCGGCGAGCGCGGTCTCGCTGCAGCCGGTGATCGGCAAGCCGGTGGAATGAGGAAGCGATGCAGGAGCTGACCGACCTGGCCCTCGACGTAGCCCGCAGCGCCGGCGCGGGCTATGCGGACATGCGCATCGTCGAACGCGCCACCGAGTCGCTGACCGTCAAGAACGGAAACCTGGCGGAGGCGAGCTCCAACCGGTCTGCCGGGTTCGGCGTTCGGGTGTTGCTTGACGGAGCGTGGGGATTCGCCGGCAGCTCACGCATGGAACGCGCCGAGGTGGAGCGGACGGCGCGGGAGGCGGTCGCCATCGCGCGGGCCAGTGGCCTGGCGACGCGCGAGCCGATCGTCCTCGATGACTCGCCGGCGGCGGTGGGGGTCTACCACACCCCGTATCGCGAGGATCCCTTCGAGGTGACTCTCGACGAGAAGCTGGGCCTGCTGTTCGAGGCCGATGCGGTCATGGGCAGGGTCGCGGGCGTGACGCTGCGAACCAGCAGCATGGAGTTCGGTCGGGAGCGCAAGACCTTCGTCTCGACCGAGGGCGCCCGCATCGAGCAGGAGATCGTCGATTCCGGGGCGGGGATCGAGGCGATGGCCTTCAACGAGCATGAGGTGCAGCGGCGCAGCTACCCGCAGTCGGCGGGTGGTCAGCACGTGGCCGGCGGCTTCGAGGCGATCCGCGATCTCGGTCTGGCTGACAACGCGCAGCGCATCGCCGAGGAGGCGGTAGCGCTGCTCGATGCGCCGCAATGCCCCACGGGCCAGATGACGCTGATCATCGACTCCCCGCAGCTGGCGCTCCAGGTGCATGAGTCCTGCGGCCACCCGATCGAGCTCGACCGCGTGCTCGGCATGGAGGCGAGCTTCGCGGGAACCAGCTTCCTGACCCTCGACAAGCTCGACCAGCTCCAGTACGGGAGCGAGATCGTGAACATGGAGGCCGATGCGACCGCGCCGGGGGGGCTCGGCACCTTCGGCTTCGACGACGAGGGGGTGGCAGCGCAAAAGGTGCCGATCGTCACGGCAGGGCGCCTGGTCGGCTACCTCACCAGCCGGGAGACCGCGCCGATCATCGGCCGTCGCAGCATGGGCAGCAGCCGGGCATCGGGCTGGAACGTGATTCCGCTCATCCGCATGACGAATGTCAACCTGCGGCCGGGCGACGCCGGTACGCTCGACGACCTCATCGCGGACACCTCGGACGGCCTCTTTGTCAGTACCAATCATTCCTGGAGCATCGACGACCGACGCCTCAACTTCCAGTTCGGGACCGAGGTCGGCTGGCTGATCAAGAACGGACGCCTGACGCAGATGGTCAAGAACCCGACCTACACCGGCATCACGCCGCGCTTCTGGGGGAGCTGCGACGCGATCTGCGGCCCGTCGGAATGGACGCTATGGGGCGTGCCCAACTGCGGCAAGGGTGAGCCGATGCAGACGCATGGCGTCGGCCACGGCGCCGCCCCGGCCCGCTTCCGCGGTGTCGACGTCGGGGTGGGTGGATGGTAGAGGCGCTCGGCTGGGATTCGGCGGCGCTCGAATCGCTGCTCAGCCGCGCGCTTTCGCTGGCAACCGATGCCGGTGCCGAGGCGGAGGCGCTCTTCACCGAGCGAAGCGCGGCACTCACGCGCTTTGCCAACTCGCGAATCCACCAGAACGTCGCTGAGCGCGACGCCACATTGCGGATCCGGCTGGTGCGTGATGCACGAACCGGCGTGGCCAGCACCAACCGGCTCGACGATGAGGGGTTGCGCGAGGCGGTTGGGCGCGCTTCGGCGACCTTGGCGCTCGCAACCCCCAACCCGGACGGCGCACCACTGGCGGCGCCGAGCCCGTCCAGCGCCGACCCCCGGCTCGGCTTCGTGGCCGCCACCGCCCGGGCCGATCCGGAGCTGCGCGCCGTGGGCGCCAGGGCCGTGATTGCCGCCGGCGATGCCGCGCACCTCGAGTCCAGCGGAGCCTTCTCGACCGAGACCGCCACCCTGGCGGTGGCCAACTCACGTGGCATGCGTAACACGCACAGCGTCACCCAGGCCAAGCTGCTGACGGTGATGATGGACGGCAAAGGGGGGTCAGGCTACGCGCAGGCGACCGGCCCCGACATTCGCGCCATCGACCCGACGGCCGTCGGTGAGGAGGCGGCGGGCAAGGCCTCGCGCAGCCACGACGCGGTCGACCTCGAGCCCGGCGACTACCCGGTCATCCTCGAGGAGTACGCCGTGGCGACCGTCCTCGAATACCTGTCGTGGATGGGCTTCTCGGCACTGGCGGTGGAGGAGGGACGGTCGTTCATGGACCTCGGCCAGCAGATCATGGGCGCGAA
>DATCQR010000054.1:0-12459 GCA_036569405.1 Candidatus Limnocylindria bacterium | reverse complement strand
CGCGTCGTCGGCCGCTGCCAGGACCTGCCGGGCCAGGAGCTGTTCGCGTATGTGGACGAGGCCGGCGAGGTCCGGTCAGTCGGGTCCAGCGACGTCAACGACTACATTCGCGAGATCTCGGGCCACGATTTCACGGCCAAGGACTTCCGCACCTGGTCCGCCACCGTGCTCGCCGCGCGGGCGCTGGCGAGGGGGACGTCACCCGACACCGCGGCGCTGGCCAGGCGCGACGTGGTGGGGGCGATCGAGCAGGTGGCGGAATGGCTTGGCAACACGTCCGCGGTGTCGCGCAAGTCCTACGTGCACCCGAGCGTGATCGACGCGTATCTGGAGGGCGACGTGATTCGCAAGGGCTCGGAGGCGGCGGTGCTGGCCTTGCTGCGCAGGCGCGCGAAGGGCCGCTAGGACTCCAGGTCCACTCGCTGCAGCCGCGGGTTTTCGGTTCGACCAGGGATGCGGCCGCGCTTGGCGACCGGCTTGCCGTCGATCTCCTTCAGGTCGCCAGTGAAGTCGATCGGCGAGGCATCCGAGATGGCCGATCCGACCGCGAACGAGTCGATCGGCGCCTCCGACGCCTTGAAGTAGGCGATCCGGTCCAGGTCGAGACCACCCGAGACCACGATCTTCACGCGCTGGTGGCCGCCCAGGTCGAGCCGGGCGCGAACCTCCTTGACGAGGTCGGCGGTGACCCGACCGCGCTCCGAGGGGGTGTCGAGCCGAACCCCCCACAGCCGGTCGCCGAGGGCATCGGCCACGCGCAGCGACTCCTCCGCCTCGTCCTTGAAGGTATCTACCAGCACAATTCGCGGCACGTCGGGATCGATGTGACGGTCGAACGCCTCGGCGGCGCGGACCGTGTCGCCGAAGATGATGATCAGGGCGTGCGGCATGGTCCCGGTGGGAGCGAGGCCGGCAAGGCGTGCGCCGGCGGGCGTCGAGGCTCCGACGCAGCCACCCACCACCGAGGCGTAGTCCATCTGGTCGGCGACGGAGGGATGCACGTGCCGTGCCCCGAACCCGATGACCGGGATCGGCGCCGCTGCCTCCACCACTCGGCGGGCGGCGGTCGCCCAGCCCGTGCTCTGCGAAAGGATTCCCAGGATCGCGGTCTCGTACAGGCCGAATGCCGAGTACCGAGCCGTGATCCGCATCACCACCTCCTTCGGCGCGATCCTGTCGCCGTCGTGCAGGGACTCGACCAGCGGAGCGGGGTCTCCGGTGGGGTGCCCGTTGCCGCCGAGGATCGCGCGCAGGTAGGCGTGCGCCTCCTCTGCGCCACACAGGACCGCCTCCTCGCGGGCGAAGATCTCCATGGTGACGACCGGATCCATGCCCTCGGCGGCCAGGATGCGGCGAGCCCGCTCGAAGTAGACGTCGGCCGTCTCGCCGGCCAGGACGTCGGCGGCCGGCAGGAAGCGCGGCGGCACGACCACCCGCTTCGCCGTGCCCTCCTCGGTCGTCATCCGGCAGCAGTGTAGTGGCTGCCGGAGCGGCGCCGAAGCGCCACGGCAAGGGCCAGGCCCACCAGCGCCAGCAGCACCAGCGCCGCCGCGAGCCGCACGGCCCCGTCCGAGGACGCACGGTCCAGCTGCAGCTCCAGCCGATCGAGCGCGCCCGCCGCCGCGCGCAGGTCCCCCTGCCCGAAGTCATCCGCCGCCTCGGCCAGCAGCCGCCCCGGATCGTCGGCAAGGAGGAGGCCGACCGCTTCCAGTGGGGCTCGCTGAGCCAGCGTGCGCTTCTGGACGGCGGCGTAGGCGTCCACCAGCGCCCCTTCCGCCTCGAGCTCGGCAAGGGCCTCGGGACCGCCCCCCGACAGGAGATACCGATCCCGCAGCCGGTCAGGCGCGACGAGGCCGGCTGCATCAGCCTTGGCGATCAGCGCATCGCGTTCCGTCAGCCAGGCGGATGCCTGCGCGATCCCCGCCAGGGCATCGTCGAATCGCCACTCGCTCATGGCGGCGCGCACCGGGTCGGAGGCGCCCCAGTCGCCGGCGGCGGTCAGCAGGCGACGGTAGGCGGCCCGAGCCGCGTCCCGCTGCGAGAGCTCGGCGGCTGCATCGAGCCCGAACACCGTCTCGCGGAAGAGGCCCGCGACGTCCACGCTGCTCACCGCGGCCAGCTGATCGAGGAATCGCCGCGTGTCAACGGCCGGGACCGGGCGCCCATCGGTGCCATCGCCATTCGGCTCGGTCGGGTCGTAGGCCGATAACCCCGCTGCGATCCGTCTGAGCGCCATGCTCAGGCGGGCCTCCCCCACTGCGCTCGCGATCCGGTCGACGAGCTCCCAGGACGCCGCGTATCCGTAGGCATCGGCCGACGCGCCGGCATCGCCAACCCAGTCCAGCAGTGGCATGGCGTCCGTCGCCAGCTCCCTGGCACGCGTGGCCGGATGGTACGGAGGCTCGACGCTGAGCCGCGCGGCGGCAGCGGCCGCGTAGTGCGAGGCGAGCCCTTCACGCACCCAGCGATCAGAGGCCAGCTGGTCAGCGATCCAGACATGCGCGGCCTGGTGCAGCAGCGTAAAGGCCGTCCCGTCAAACGCGACCTGGATCTCGGCATTCGCCGACGGCAGTGCGCCCGTGCCAGGCTCGCCGCCGGCCGCCTCGCTGACCACCAGCGGCCCGACACGTGGATAGGGCAGCCCGATCGCCTCCTCCAGCAGCGGCAATGCCTCAGTGAGGAGCGCCAGCGTCCGCTCCCCCCACGAAGCATCGCTCCTCCAGGCGCGGACCTGCAGGTCCACCGTCCCGCTGGCGAGGGGAACACTGGCAGCCTGCGTCACGTAGTCGGGCGGAGGAACGGCGGTGACGACTGCCAGCCAATCACGCGGATCCGGGATCGGGCCGCTGGTCAGCACGACCCCGGCTGCATCCTCCGCGGTGCGAAGTGGGCCGCCTTCAGCGACCGCCTCGAAGCCGGCCGGCAGCCTGACCGTGACCTGGCTGCTGGTGCCGAACCCCCAGGCGGGGAACTTCACGACCGCCGGCCCCACGTGCAGATCCCGGGCGGCGCCGTCTGCCAGCCGATAGGTGAGGGTGAGATTGACCGAGGCGTTGTAGCGCACGCGCGACCTGGTCGCGACCGACGCCACCTGCCCCCCATCGCGCGGCTGGATGGCGACCGAGAGCCGCCCCGCGTCGTCGCTGGCCGCCACCCCGGACGCCCCGTCCTGGATGGCGAGATCCACATGCGTGAAGGCGCTGATCTGGCCGGGCGGATCCGGGAGTGTGTTGGTGAACTTGACGGACACGGTCACCGCGATCGCGCCGGCAGCGGGGTCGACGGCGTAGTCGGCGACCGTTGCCAGCTCGTACTCGGCGGCGTTCGCGGGGGACGGAGGGACGAGCGGAAGGACCAGCACGGCGAAGGAGACGGCGGTCGCCAGGGCGCGACTCAACGGCCGCTGCCCAGCAATCGGTCAAGCAGGCTGCGCCGCGGAGGCCGTGGCGGCGTCGGCTCCCAGGCCGGCATGCTGGCTTCCACCTCGACCCGATGCGCTGCCAGCAGGGCGGCATTGCGCGGGGTTCGACCGCTCCAATCGGGCAGCTTGCCGTGGTCGGCGATCGCCACGGCGGTCTCATCCAGGAGCCGGTCGGCGACGACCGTCAGGCGCACCAGGCTGCGGGCCAGCGCGTCACGATCGAGTCCATCGGGCGGAAGCTCGGTCATCAGCATCGGACGGTCGTCATCGGTCAGGGCGAACTTCACGAACGGGTAGTCGTAATTGGCCCTGAGCATGCGGGCATAGACCCGCTTCGGCACCTCCATCTCCTCGTCGCCGTAGTACGCCCAGGCGGAGAGACCCACGCCCTCGACCCAGGCCACGGTGGCCCGCAAGTCGAAGCGCCGGGCGCCGTCCAGCAGGATGTCGCGGCCGAACGCGGCGTCGCCGGACGTGCCCCCGCCACCGATCACCTCTACGCCCAGCTCCGCCAGCCAGTCGTCGAGCGGCGGAGCTTCGTCAGTCAGCGTGGGTCACCGTCGTGCCCGATCGGATGCTGCGGCGCCGCCCGAAGTCGGCCGCCTCAACGCTCGGGTCGATCCGGCAGTTGCGCCCGATGACGATCCCGCCCGGGATGCGGGCGCGCTTGCCGACGAGTGTGATCCCGGCAAACAGACGCTCGGGCTCCTGTCGGTTCGGCCGCAGGTCATCTCCATCCCCCACCCTGCTGCCGGGACCGATGACACAGTCCTTGTCGAGGATGGCGCGGTCGACGGTTGCGCCCGGGCCGATGACCGTGTCGAACATCACGATCGAATCCCGCACCACCGCGCCCGCCTCGACACGCACGCCCGGCGACAGGATGCTGTGGTCGACCGTTCCGTGGATCACGCAGCCATGGCTCACCATGCTGCGCGTCACGTTCGCTTCCGGGCCGATCAGCGCCGGAGCGCGCTCCTCGCTCTTGGTGTAGATCAGCCAGCCGCGGTCGTAGAGGTCGATCCCGGGGTTGTCGGAGAGCAGGTCGAGGCTGGTCTGCCAGTAGCTCTCGACCGTTCCGACATCCTGCCAGTACCCCCCGTAGTGGTACGCGGAAACGCGCTTGCCGGCAGCGACCATGGCGGGAAGCACGTCCCGGCCGAAGTCGACCCGGTCCCCGGTCAGGACCGCGCGGAGCTGCGGCCAGCCGAAGACGTAGACGCCCATGCTGACCAGGTTGCTGGTCGGCCTGGCCGGCTTCTCGACGAAGGCCGTGATCCAACCGTCCTCGTCGGCCTCGAGGATGCCGAACCGATGCGCATCCTCGATCGGCACCGTGCGCACGGCGCAGGTGATGTCCGCCCCGCTGCGCCGATGCCGCTCGATGAACGGCCGATAGTCCATCTTGTAGACGTGGTCGCCGGCGAGGATCACCACCAGCTCCGGGTTGCGATCGGCGATGAACTCCACGTTCTGCAGGACCGCGTCCGCCGTCCCGCGGTACCAGTCGCGCGAACGGCCGCGTCCGAGGTACGGCTGCAGCAGGGTGACCCCGCCCCGGCTGCGGTCGAGGTCCCAGGGCCGCCCGACGCCGATGTGGTCGATCAGGGAGCGCGGCGCGTACTGCGTCAGGACGGCGACGTCGCTCAGCCCCGAGTTGACCGCGTTCGACAGCGCGAAGTCGATGATCCGGTACTTGCCGCCGAACGGAACGCCGGGCTTGGCACGGACCTGCGACAGGATCGAGAGCCGCTCACCCTCGCCGCCTGCCAGGACCAGGGTCAGGATCGACTGTGCCACGCCGTGATTCTCGCACTAGCGAGGGCGAAGTCGGCGGCGCCCCCAACGACCGATGCGGGCGGCCATCGGCACCGTCCCCAGAATTGCGGGCACGGCGAAGATCGCCACGAGCCCCGCGGGCTGCACCGGTGCGTTGCCGGACAGCGCCGCTGACTGCGCGGGCGTGGGCGCGGGCGTGCACTTCCCCGGCTTGCCGGGGGCACATCCGCCGCCACCGCCACCGCCACCGCCGCTCGGCACGGGAGTGGGAGAGGGCTTCGGCGTGGCGCGGATCGTGCCGCAGATCGGCGCGCCAAAGCCGCTGTTGCCTCGCAGTCGCGAGATCAGGAGCCACACCTTGTCGGGTCCCAGGACCCCGATCTGGCTGGGATCCCCCCTCGGGCCCAGCTGGCCGTTGACGAACCGATCGGACCAGCGTATGGCTGCCGCGACCATCTCAGGCGGCCGGCGGCCGTCCTGGGCGACCTCGGCCACCACGTCGAAGCACGAGCCGCCCAGTCGCGACGACTTGTTGACGTGCACGTTGTCACGGGGCGGGACGGTCCCGTCAAGGAACGGAACTTCGATGGTCGCGCCGCATGCACCGGTCGGCGACATGCCGCTGAAGCGACAGACCGATGCCATGACGACCCCCGGCGGCTGCACGAAGTCGTTGTTCGGAGCCGGCTTCTTTCCGTTCCAGTCCCACGCCTGGTTGATGGCAAGCTTCATGAAGTCGTGCCACAGGTAGAGCGGCCCGTCGGCGCTGTACAGCCCCTGCCCGAGCTTGTTTGAAAGTGGCTCCTGGTTGTTGTTCCCCATCCAGACGCCGGTGACCAGGCTGCCGGGGATGTACCCGAACGCCGAGACATCGCGGAAGTCGTTGGTGGTGCCCGTCTTCAGCGCCGCGTGACGCCGCTGCCCGCTGGGGTCGAACAGCTGGGAGGGCGGGCCCCACAGCTGGTTGGTCCGAGGGTTGGTGTTGCCCTCCAGGATCCAGTGCGTCAGGTACGCCTCGGCGGGGGTCATCGGCTGCGTCTTTCCGGGGCCGTTCTTGGTGATGTCGTAGATCACCTTGCCGTGGCGGTCGAGGATCCGCAGCACGGCGGTGGCCGGGTGGAGCGTGCCCTCGGCGGCGAAGACGCTGTAGGCCTGGGTCATGTTGGTCAGGTTGACCGGCACCGAGCCGAGGGTGAGGGTCAGGCCCGGATCCTGGCTCATGATGTAATCCGAGCTGGCGATGCCCATGGACTGTGCGAACTTGGCCGTCACGTCCACCCCGACCAGGTACTGCATCATCACCGAGGGGACGTTCAGCGAGTAGCGCAGCGCATCCATCGCGAGCACCGGGCCCTGCTCCTTGATGTTGGCGTTGGTCGGGACATATGCGGTCTTGAGGTCCGAGCCGTACTGCGTCACGGCGTCCAGGAAGAAGGTCGCCGGGGTCGCCTCCCGGGCGCGGAAGGCCGAACTGTAGGTAATCGGCTTGAAGGCCGATCCCGGCTGGCGGCGTCCCAGGCCGGCCACGTCGAACTGCCCCTGGACACGCGGGTCCTTGCGGTTGTAGTAGTCGACGCTGCCCACGTAGGCCACGATCTCGCCGGTCGCGGAGTCGATGGCCACCAGGGCGCCGTTGTGCACGTTCTTGTCGGCCACGCCGGCAACCCATTTGACGACCTGCTCCTTCGCAACCTGCTGCAGCGGATAGTCGAGCGTGGTGGTGATCCGGTAGCCGCCGGTTCGGACCGCCTGCTCGGGGTTGGGCACGCCCATCGCCTCCAGGATGCGCTCGACTTCGTGCTGGACGCGGAACGCGAAGTGAGGCTCACGCAGGACCGATGTGACCTTGCTCGGGTTCATCTGCTCCCAGGTGACCGCCACCGCCTCGTCGTGCTGTGCCTTGGTGATGTAGGCCTCGTGCAGCATGGCGTCGAGCACTTCGTTGCGGCGGGCGATGACCCGGGCCGGACCCCGTGGAGCCGCGACCGGCTGGTAGGGATCGTAGTAGCTGGGGAGCTGCGGCAGGCCCGCCAACAGGGCGCCCTGCGAAAGGGTCAGCTTGCTCAGGTCCGGCTGCCCGAAGAAGTTGGCCGCAGCGGCCTTGATGCCGTAGGAGCGGTTCCCGTAGTAGATCAGGTTGAGATAGGTCTCGAGGATCCGCTCCTTGCCGGCCCTCCCCGGATAGGCCTCGGTCACCTGGCGTGCAAGGATCTGCTCGCGAATCTTGTCACCGAAGCCGCGGCCCCCGAGGAAGGTGAGGTCCGGCTGCTGACACGGATCGGCCGCGGCAGGCTGGCTGCCCGGGTCGAGCTCGACCGACGGCGCCGCCGAGGGCAGCGGCTCGGTCGTCGCCTGCGCCTGCTTGATCGAGCCCGCGTACTTGATCACCTGCTGGGTGATGGTGCTGGCGCCCTGGACGACAGAGCCGGCCTGGAGGTTCGCCAGCGCCGCGCGGGCGACGGCGGTGTAGTCGATCCCGTCGTTCGTCCAGAAGGTGCGGTCCTCGGCGGCGACGGTCGCGTTCACGATGGAGTCGGGCAGCTGCGCGAACTTCACCTCTTCGCGGTTCTCGCATTCGAAACGGGCCAGCAGCTGCTTCCCGGTCCGGTCGTAGACGTAGGTGCTGGCCGGCATCGCGATGCCGTCGATGATGTGCGGATCGGGCAGGCCACTGGAGAAGTAGCCGTACGCGGCGAGCAGGCCGGCGCCGGTCCCGGCGATCGAGCCGCCGATGAACAGGACGAACACGCCGACCACAACCATGACGAACGTTGCGAGCCCGCGTCGTGGGCTGCGACGCTGGGTGGTGCGGCGGATCATCAGCCGATGACGGCGCCGCTGCATGGCCGGGTGCATCGGGCGAACCCTACCCCATGCGCGGGAATCGGTCGAATCAGGCCGTTGGCGACGGGCCTCGGCTCAGGGCAGGTACTTCCTCGGGTTAACCGCAGTCCCGTCGAAATCGACCTCGAAGTGCAGGTGGCAACCGGTCGCGAAGCCGGTGGCGCCCTCGTACCCGATGACGTCCCCGACGTGCACCTCCTGGCCGACCGTCACGATCTCACGCGACAGGTGCCAGTACAGGGTGGCCAGGCGCTGCGAATGCCCGATGATCACGCCGATCGCAAAGTCGCCGTACTTCGAGTTCGGGCGACCATCGGCGATCACGATGCCATCCCCAGCGGCGTAGATCGCTCCGCCGCATCGGTTCAGGTAGGCCATGTCGAGCCCGGTATGGAAGGTGTTGAAGTTGGTCGGGCCGAATTCCTGGGTGACGATGAACGCACCTCGTTCGGGCCAGTCGAAGCGCCCCCGGTAGGCGATATCCAGGCGGTCAGCAACTGCCTTGAGTTTGTCGACCAGCGACTGCTGTGCGAGGAGCTGCTGCTCCTGGGCCGCGATCAGCTGTCGCTGCGTGTCGGCGCTCTGCGTGACGGTGTCGAAGCGTGCTTCCTGGGCGCCGCGCATCCCCTCCAGCTGCGTGCGCTTCTTCTCGAGTGCCGCACGCGCGGCGTCCAGCTGCCTCTGCTGCTCGGCCAGCGCATCGGCCCTGGCGGCAGCGGTGTCGCGCAGCTTCGCCAGGGTGCCGCGCCCGACGCTCAGGGTCTCGCTGCGGACCTCGAGCCGAGTGCGCGTGTTGCGGATCTCATCGGCGAGCCTGCGGTCCTCGTCGGAGAGGGTGAGCATCGACGAGAGCTCGTTCGAGGCCTTGGTGAACGACTCGGTCGAGAGGAGGATCTCGAGGACCGATGTCTGGCTCTGCTCGTAGGCGGTGCGCATGTGCTCCTGGAGGAGCGCCTCGCGCGCGGCCAGCTCGACCTTCGAGACCTTGATCCCGCCCGCCAGCTCCACGAGGGTCTGCTCGAGGGTCGCGATCTCATCCTCGTACTTCTTAAGCTCGGCCCGCGCCTCCTCAAGCCGTCGCGCCGCCTGCTCGATGTCGCGCGCCGCCTGCTCGATCTCGAGCCCGACCCGGGTCAGGTCATCGCTCAGGCTCATCAGGCTCGCGGTCAGGTTGGTCTGCTCGCGCTGCAGGTCGGCCAGCTGGGTGCGCTGGCGCTGGAGCTCGGCCTGCATCTGGAGCTGCTCGGAGATGGCGCCGTCGACCGTCGGATCGGTGGCACGCACCATCGCCTGCGACATCAGCGGACCAGCCGCGAACGTCAGCAGCAGGAAGGCGGCGACCCATGGCGCGGCTGGGCGACTGGCGATCGACATTACTCCCTGGTGTCGCTGGCGGTACCTGCTTCGGGCCGCGACGCCAGGGGCCTGCGCGCGGAACTCGGAGCGACCCCGAGGCGCTCGGCCGGGGAGGCCAAGAATACCCGACCTGTCCAGCGGGCTGTCAATGCAGATCCGGCGGCGTGCGCTACCTCATGAAGGTGCGCCGGAGAGGGCGGCGGCGACCCCACCCAGCAGAGCCGGATCGCGCAGGAGAGTGACCACCATGCCGGCGACGAGGAATGGCCCGAACGGGATGTAGGTCTTGAGTCCCGCACGCCGAGTCACGAGCAGCAATGCGCTGACGACCGCCGAAAGAAGGCCGGCCACGAAGACGGCAACGAAGATGGCGGGCCATCCGAGCACGAGGCCGATGGGGCCGACCAGGTAGAGGTCGCCGAACGCCACCCCGCCGCGCACCATCAGGCCCAGCACGCCCATGAAGGCAACCGCCGCGACGCCGCCGATGAGCGCGTCCGACCACGCGACTGTCGGATTGAACGGGACGAAGAGTGCGGCGACCACGATGAGCGAGTCGAGCAGCAGGTGCGGCAGCCGGCGCTGCTCCAGATCCGTTGCGGTCAGCACGACGAGCACGGCCAGGATCAGGAGGTGGACCGCCAACGCCCAGGCGGGAAGCGTCGAGCGCCAGGTCACGGCTCCCCCCGCCATGCCCGCGCCGATGGCCAGGAGGACAGTCCGCAGCCCCGGTCCTCGATGCGAGGCTTCGTCCGCCGGCCACACACTTGCGAGCCGTTCCGCACCAGCGCCGACGGCGGCGAAGGCGATGCCAGCGACCAGCGCGGCGAGCATCAACGCTACGCCTCGGCGGCGAAGTCGCGTGCGAGGCGGACCAGCGTCGAGACGGTGGTTCCCAGCGAACCCTTGGGGTTGTGCGCCTTGTCGCGGATCAGGTAGGCGGATCCGCCGATATCGATGTGGACCCAGGGCACAGTGACGAACTCCGAAAGGAAGACGGCGCTCTTGATCAGCGATCCCTCTCGAGAAGCGGAGTTCACGATGTCGGCGTGTGCCGAGTCGAGCGTATCGCGGTACTCCGTGGCGAGCGGCATCTCCCAGAACCACTCGCCCGTCGCATGGGCGGCTGCCGCCACCTCGCTCCCCCATTCCCGCGGCCTGGCGAAGTAAGTGCTGATCATGTCGCCAAACGCGACGGCGGCCGCGCCGGTCAGGGTCGCGACATCGACCATGTGCGTTGCGCCCTGCTTCTCCGCCCAGTGGAGGGCATCGGCCAGGATCAGCCGGCCCTCGGCATCGGTATTGATCACCTCGATCGTCTTGCCGTTCATCGCCTTGACCACGTCTCCCGGGCGCTGGGCCGTGCCGCTGGGCATGTTCTCGACCATCGGAGCGACTGCCATGAGTGGAGTCTGGGGCGCCAGCCGCGCCACGGTCCGCACAGCCGCCAGCACTGCCGCCGCGCCGGCCTTGTCGTGCTTCATCTCCTCCATCCGCTCCGGCCCCTTCAGGCTGATCCCGCCCGAGTCGAAGCAGACTCCCTTGCCGACGATCGCCAGCCGGCGATCACCCCCCGCCTCCCAGCCGGGTAGCTTCACCGCGATGAGGCGCGGCTCGTGAGACGAGCTCATCCCAACCCCGAGCAGGGCTCCCATGCCGAGCCTCTGCATCTCGTCCGGACCCAGCACCTCGACGGTGCACCCATCGTCGACCAGGCCCCGGGCGAGCTCGGCCATCTTCTCCGGGTAGAGGTCGTTGGCTGACCGGTTCGACAGCTCACGCGCCCACTCGACCCCGTCGGCGATGGCCATCGCCTCGCTCAGCACGCCGTCATCCGGCGCTTCCTGGCCGACCAGGATCAGCTCCTCGACGCTGCGCAGCATGGCCGGAGTGTCGCGCACCCTGCCGTAGAAGGCGTACGGTCGAAAGGTGCCCTGGCTGGCGCCGATGGCGGCAGCCGCGTATCCATCGGCGTCCTCGCCGTCACGCAGCCAGAAGGCGAGGCTCGTGGCGCCGCGGCCCTGCAGCCTGCGGGTGGCCTTCGATGCATTTCGCCTGGCGCGCCACGCCCCACGCCCACGTCGTCCCGAGGCCACGAACAGGATCCGCGCTGCCTTGATCCCATCGACCTCGACGAGGGCCGTCTCATCTTCGATCGGGTTGAACTCGCCCCATGTCAGCGTCCGGGTGATGGCGCCGCCGGTGGCCTCGTCGAGCTCGGTAAGGTCGGGCGGCGGCTCGCGGTCCTCGAGGTAGATCGGCACCGCCAGCACGTCGGCCTGGACCGATGCCGGCTTGCTGCTATCCGCACGAACGCGCATCGATGCTCCTCGAGATCGCTTGGCCAGGGGGGTCGGTCGCGCCAGTATAGGGCGGCCTGGCGGGGGCTCAGGAGGCCCGCAGCCGCGCCAATCTGAGGGCGGCGCGCGCCTCGTCCACCTCGTCCGCGACCGCCGCGAGACGCCGCAGCGGCGTTGCGCTGACGGCGGCGCCCTCCTCGGAGAGTGCCAGCGCCAGCGCGTTGTCGGCACCGCGCGCCGCCTCCGCCGCCCGGGCATAGCGCTCGGCCCCTGCCTTTTGCGCCACGGGATCCTCGGCCAGCGTTGCCCTCGCGATATCCCCGGCGGCTTCCAGGAGACCGGTGCTGATTGTCATCCAGTAGCGCAGAAGCGGCGGCGGCCGCTCCCAGGCCCCCAGGAGCGCCATGGGCGCATCGGCTTTCGCGAGGCTGGCGAGCGCCGCCGAGGGATCGTCGCGCTCGAGCGCCGCCAGCGCCGCGGCCAGGGCGTCGACGACGGCCTGCGTCGCGTGGCGTCGTTCCACGAACAGGGTCGCCGCGTCGGCGCTGGATCGCAGCTGGGCGGCGATCAGCTCCAGCTCGGCCCCACCATGGGAGAGGGTGGGGACGATCGCCGCCGGCTCGACCGCGGCGGCGACTCCGGCCAGCGCCAGCAGTTCCCGACGGGCAGCGTCTGCCTCATCGCTGGCGCCAGCGACGACCTCGGCCGCGGCGGTCAGCTCCGGAGCTGGCGCCTCACCGGAGGCGGTCAGCGCCGTGC
>DATCQR010000053.1:0-10668 GCA_036569405.1 Candidatus Limnocylindria bacterium | reverse complement strand
GATCACCAGCTCGCGGACACCCTCCTCGAGCTCGAGCGGGGCAACCTCGGGATCGTGCTGCGTGCTGACCAGGACGGTATGGACCCGGCGCGGGCGTCGATCGGCGTCGTACTCGACCGTCACCTGGCTCTTGCCGTCGGGCCGCAGGAACGGAAGGTCGCCGGCGCGACGGACCTCGGCCAGCCTGCGGGTCACCTGGTGAGCGAGCTGGATCGGCATCGGCATCAGCTCCGGCGTCTCGTCCGAGGCGTAACCGAACATCATCCCCTGATCCCCGGCGCCAAGCTCGTCCGGGTCGATCCCCTGCTTCGCCTCGAGGGCGTGGTCGACGCCGAGCGCGATGTCGGGCGACTGCTCCTTGAGCGCGGTGATGGTCCCGCACGTCTCCCAGTCGAAGCCCAGACGCGCATTGTCGTAGCCAACCTGGCGTACGGTGTCGCGCACCACCGACTGCACGTCGCAGTAGGTCTTGGTCGACATCTCGC
Organism: Candidatus Limnocylindria bacterium; assembly: GCA_036569405.1. Taxonomy (GTDB): domain Bacteria; phylum Chloroflexota; class Limnocylindria; order QHBO01; family QHBO01; genus CF-167. The sequence continues at coordinate 10,183 of DATCQR010000053.1, read as the reverse complement.
CGAGCACGAAGACGAGGCCGGTCGTGGCGGCAACCTCGACGGCCACGCGTGACTCGGGGTCCCGCGAGAGGACGTCGTCCAGGACCGCATCCGCGATCTGGTCACAGAGCTTGTCGGGATGACCCTCCGTCACCGACTCGGAGGTGAAGAGCGTATGGCCCTCGGGGATGGACATTGCGGGGCCGAGTGTACCGTCGGCGGGCGCAGTGCGCCGACCTTCCCCTCCGACTGCGTTGCGGGTAGCATGCCGGCAGCCCAGTTCGCAGCCCATCTCGCCGAGGGAGCCGGACCGATGCGTCACCTGCGCCCACATCTCGCGCTGCTGGCCATGGCGGCCCTCATCGCCGCCTGCTCAGGCCCGCCAGGAACGAGTCCCGGGGCGTAGAGCCAGGGCGGCGAGCCGAGCACGGGGAGCCAGCCCAGCCAGGCGGCTGCCAGCAGCGGGGGCGGGGGAAGCGGCGCCAACGGCTCGGTCACCTATCAGATAACAGGGGACTACACAGCCGCGGGTGAGCTGCCGTTCCAACCACTGGCCAGCGTATTCGACTCGAACACCAAGGGATGGTCGGCCTCGTTCGCGGAAACAACCGGCGCCACAACCGTCGTCTCGCTGACTACGGTCTCTCAGGGCCAGATCTTCAGCTTCGGCGATGGGACCGCCGTGGTCATCGGCGTCGGCGAGTCCAGTGCGGGCTCCGGCTGTACCTTCACGCTGACCAAGAACGATGCCAGCGGTCTCTCCGGTCATGTCGAGTGCACGAGCGCCGGAGTGGTACAACCGAGCGGGACCGGCAAGGCTCACCTTACGGCCGATTGGGACGCACACCCGTAGACGAAGGCCCGATCGCGGTCAGGTGCCGGATTCCCAAGACTCGCTGTATGCCTTCTGTGCCTTCGTCATGGGTTCGATCTCGATCCCCATCGACTCAAGCTTGAGGCGCGCAACCTCGCGGTCGATCTCATCGGGGATGCCGTAGACCTCCGGCTTGAGTTCCCCGGCGTGCGAGCGCAGCCACTCGAGGCCGAGAGCCTGGTTGGCGAAGCTCATGTCCATGACCAGCGCGGGGTGCCCCTCGGCAGCGCCGAGGTTGACGAGGCGCCCATCGGCCAGAAGGAAGAGGCGGCGCCCATCGGCCATCAGGTACTCGCGCGTGAAGGGCCGCACTTCCCGTGAGGAGGCCGCCTGCGACTCCAGCGCGGACAGTTCGAACTCGTCGTTGAAGTGGCCGGCGTTGGCCAGGATCACGCCATCGCGCATCTTCGGGAAGTCGGCCGCGCCCCAGACGTTCAGGTTGCCGGTGGCCGCGATGAAGATGTCGCCAACCTCCGCGGCGACCGATGCGGTGGTGACCCGATAGCCGTCCATCGCCGCCTCCAGCGCCCGGATCGGGTCAACCTCGACCACGGTCACGATGCCGCCCATGCCCGCCGCGCGGGAGGCGATCCCACGACCGACCCAGCCGTAGCCACCGACCACCACCTGCTTTCCGGCGATCAGCACGTTCGTGGCGCGCAGGATCCCGTCGATCGCGCTCTGGCCTGTCCCGTAGCGGTTGTCGAAGAGGTGCTTCGTGAGCGCCTCGTTGACGCCCAGCACCGGGAATCGCAGCTTGCCGGCCGCCGCCATGGCCCGCAACCGGATCACGCCGGTGGTCGTCTCCTCGGTCCCGCCAACGATGTCAGGGAGTAGCTCCGTGCGACTGGTATGCAGCTCAGACACGAGGTCCGCCCCATCGTCCATCGTCACCTGGGGCGCGTGGTCCAGGGCTGCCGAGATGTGGCTGTAGTACGAATCCCGATCCTCTCCCTTGATGGCGAAGGTGGGGATGCCGTGGTGCTCCACCAGCGATGCCGCAACGTCATCCTGGGTGGAGAGTGGGTTCGACGAGCAGAGGACGGCATCGGCGCCGCCCGCCGCCAATGTGCGCATCAGGTTTGCAGTCTCGGCGGTGACATGCAGGCAGGCGCTGATCTTCCAGCCGGCCAGCGGTCGCTCCGCCGCAAAGCGCTCGCGGATCCCGGCGAGGACCGGCATCTGGCGGTCCGCCCATTCGATCTTCAGCGCCCCCGCATCGGCCAGGCCGATGTCGCGAACGTCGCCCTTCAGCGTTGGTCTCGTGGCCACGTGATTCGCATTGCCTCTCGTAACGGTCGCATCAACCCCCAGCCGCCGGATCGGCGGCGCCCCAGCCTCTCGGTCAGCCGGCGGTACTCACGGTAGCCGAGTCTGGAGTAGGCCGCGATGGCCGGCCCGTTGTCGGCGTGGACGTTGAGCGCCACGTCGGGAACCTGCTCCAGCAGGTCCGCGGTCACCGCGCCGGTCACCATCCTCGCAAAGCCGTGGCCGCGGTAGTCGGCGTGCGTCATCACGTTGCCGACCACGGCGATCCCCTCGCGACGACTGATGACGTGGGTGCCGGCAGCGCTCACCAGCCGGCCGCGGATGCGAATCCCGTAGTAGACCGCGTCGTCAAGGATCGCCTGAGCAAATCCCGCCCGGAAGCCCAGCTGATACAGCCGATTCAGATCCTCGATGTCGTCGGGCGTCAGGCGCTCGGTGGCCCCGGCCGTCGGGACGAAGGTCTGCGCGTCGACCACCATCCGCAGCAGGATCGTGGCCCGCTCGAGCTCGTAGAGCTCCGAGGCAGCCACGTCCAGGGCTTCCGTCGCCTGGAAGAACGCGTCGCGCGGCTTGATGACGCTGGCCAGGATGGCCCGGCAGCCTTCGGGATCGCCCATCAGGAAGAGCGGCTGCGGCACCAGGCCGTCGTGGTGCATCGCGAGCGCGGTGGGCTGCTCGTCGGCGTCGTAGGCGATCCCCCAAGAGCAGCGGCCGCGTGACGCCGAGTCGAGGTCACCCAGGGCGTAGGCGGCATAGCGGCGGTCAGTGCGCAGGTAGGCCGCGATCTCGTCCCGATCGGTGACGGAGCGAGCTCGGAGCTGGGCGACCGGGAGGGCGGCCATCAGTGGGCGACTAGTAGGCGAGCAGCGTGTGGATCGCGAAGTCGCCGAGCTTGGCACGCCCACCGAGCGCTGTGAGCTCGACCATGAACGAGAGCCCCGCGATCTCGCCGCCGAGCCGGCGCACCAGCTCGATCGTGCCGAGCACCGTTCCACCGGTGGCCAGCAGGTCGTCGACCACCAGGACCCGCTGCCCGCGGGTGATGGCGTCGCGATGGATCTCCAGGGTCGCGGTCCCGTACTCGAGGTCGTACTCGACCTCAATCGTCTCGGCCGGCAGCTTTCCGAGCTTGCGCACCGGGACGAACCCAGCTCCCAGGCGGTCCGCCAGCGGCGCCGCGAAGATGAACCCGCGGGATTCCATCCCGACCACCAGGTCGATCTTCTCCCCCTTGACCGCCTCCGCCATGTGGTCGATCACCTCTCGAAACGCTTCCCCGTCACGCAGGAGCGTGGTGATGTCGTAGAAGAGGATCCCCGGCTTCGGGAAGTCGGGCACTTCGCGGATCTTGGCACGCAGGTCGTCGGTGGAGCGAGCGGTCACGGGGCACTCCAGGTGGGGCAAACGGGCGAGCCTGAGTCTAGCCCGATGCGTCCTCCCGCGGGGACGTTGGGCGGGACCAACGGGCTATTCGGGTCGTGAGGGCGCAAGGGTACCGTCCGGGGGTGATTTGGAGCGCGTTCCACCCGTGACAGCGAAGGTCGGCGGGCGCACTGAGACGAGGCGCCGCGATCGACAGGTCGTCGCGCTCGTGAACGTCGTGCTGCTCGTTGGAATCGGAGTCATCGCCGCGCTCGCCACCGAGTTCGTCCCCAGTGGGCACGAGGTCACATCAGCCCTGGCAATAGCCAGCGGGATCGGCGTCATCGGCATCCTCGCCTGGTCGGGCGTCGGGCCGCGCCGTGGCCTGGTCCGCGATCTCAAGGATGCCGATGCGCGCTACCGGGCCATGGTCGAAGACCTGCCAGCGGTCCTCTACGTTGCCGATCTGGGTGCCGATGCGACCTGGCACTACGTCAGCCCCCGCATCCAGGAGCTGCTCGGCTACAGCGCCGAGGAATGGCAGGCAGACACGAGCCTGTGGATGGGCCACATCCACCCCGACGATCGGCAGCGGGTCCTCGAGGACGAGGAATTTGAAGGTCGACTCGACATCGGCGCCAGGTCGGTGAGCGAGTACCGCATGCGGACCCGAGACGGTCGCGAGGTCTGGATCCGCGACGAGGGAGTGGTGATCGGCAACGAGCGCAACGAGCCGGCCCTTTACCGCGGCTTCATGATCGATATCTCGCAGCAGAAGGAGGCCGAGCTGGCCCTTCGGGAGAGCGAGGAGCAGACGCGCCTGATCATCGACAGCGCCAGCCAGGCGTATGTCGCCATCGACACCCAGGGCCGCGTCATCGACTGGAACGCGCAGGCCGAGGTGACCTTCGGCTGGTCCCGCAAGGAGGCGCTGGGTGAGCCGCTCGAGGACCTGATCATCCCGATCACGCAGCGCGCGGCTCACCGCGCCGGGATGGCACGCTACCTGGCCACCGGCGAGGGCCACCTGGTCGGGAAGCGGATCGAGCTCACGGCGCTGCATCGGGACGGCCACGAGTTCCTGGCGGAGCTGACCATCTGGCCGGTCGGGAGCGGGGATGACATCCACTTCAGCGCGCTGATCCACGACATCACGCTCCGCAAAGAGCTCGAGAAGCAGCTCCAGCACCAGGCCTTCCACGACTCGCTGACCGGCCTCGCCAACCGCGCCCTGTTCCGAGACCGCGTCGCCCACGCCCTCGCGCGGCAGGCTCGCGGTCGAGGCGCCATATCGGTCCTCTTCTCCGACCTCGACGACTTCAAGACCGTCAACGACTCGCTTGGCCACGAAGCCGGCGACCAGTTGCTGGTGGCGGTCGCCGAGCGCCTGCGAGCCGTGATGCGACCCGAGGACACCACAGCCCGATTCGGCGGCGACGAATTCGCGATCCTGCTGGAGGAGACCGACAAGGAGGGCACGCGGCGCGCCGCCGAGCGAATCCTGGAGGCGCTCCGCTCGCCATTCGAGTTCCACGGCCGCCAGGTCGTCATGCGGGCCAGCATCGGGGCCGCGATCACGTCGGACGGCAGCACGGAGCCCGATGACCTCCTGCGCCAGGCGGACCTGGCGATGTACACCGCCAAGACTTCCGGAAAGGGCCGCTTCGCGTTCTACGAGCCGCACATGCACGAGGCTGCCGTGACCCGAATGGAGCTCAAGGGCGACCTGGAGCAGGCTATCGCGAACCAGGACTTCGAGCTGCATTACCAGCCGATCGTTGACCTGCGGAGCGGCAACGTGACCGGGGTCGAGGCACTCGTCCGGTGGCGCCACCCCGAGCGCGGGCTCGTCCTTCCGACCGAGTTCATCCCCATCGCCGAGGAGACCGGACTGGTCGTGCCGCTCGGCCGCTGGGTGATGGCCGAGGCCTGCCGACAGCTCGCTGCGTGGACCGCCGCCGGACGCCTGTCCGGAGCTCGGCTGCAGCGCCTGTCGATGTGGGTCAACGTGTCGGCGCGCGAGCTCCAGGAGCCGGAGTTCGTGCAGACCGTGGCGGATGCGCTCGAATCGAGTGGGATCCCGCCGGAGCGTCTGACACTGGAGATCACCGAGAGCGGCCTGATGGCGGACCTGGACCAGAGCACCGCCACCCTGCACCGGCTGCGCGCGCTCGGTGCGCGACTGGCGATCGATGACTTCGGCACCGGCTATTCGTCACTCAGCTACCTGGAGCGGCTGCCGGTCGAGGTGCTGAAGATCGACCGCTCCTTCACGGCCGCGATCGGTCACGGACGCGACGTCCCCGTTCTGGTCCGCTCGATCGTCAAGCTGGGCCAGACGCTGCACATGGAGGTGCTGGCCGAGGGGATCGAGACGACCGAGCAGCTGACCAAGCTGCGGGCGATCGACTGCAGGCTGGGCCAGGGCTTCCACTTCTCCCCGGCGCTGCCCGCGGTCGATCTGATCGAGCTCATCGCCCACGGCTGGCCGTCGGCGATGAGCGCCTGACGGGCCTCTGCTGACCGCATCGGGCCGCGATTGAGGCGCCGGGTATGCCCTTCTATTCACACGTTCACTGCTGTGTCGGCCGAGCGGGCGCGAGCCGCCGCGTTCCCGACGCGCCAACCACCAGGTGAATCAGCGATCGGCGGAGGCCCGGTCGCGGGTTGCTCCGTCGACCTTCCAGTCCGCTACTGAATAGCCGCCGCTCGAGATCAGCGACCGGCCGTGGACCCTTGCGCGAGGCGGCGCAGCACCGTCTGGAGCACTCCCCCGTTGCGGTAGTAGGTCACGTCGACGTCGCCGTCGAGCCGGGCAATTGCGCGAAATCGCTGCTCGCGACCCTCGTCAGAAGTCGCGATCACGGTCAGCTCCTGGTGCGGCCGAAGCCCGTCGGCGATGCCGGTGACGCTGAAGCGCTCGCGCCCGGTCAGGCCGAGCGTGATGGCGCTCTCCCCTGGCAGGTATTGCAGCGGCAGGATGCCCATTCCCACCAGGTTCGACCGATGGATCCGCTCGTATGACTCCGCGATGACGGCGCGCACGCCGAGCAGAAACGGCCCCTTGGCGGCCCAGTCCCGCGACGAGCCGGAGCCGTACTCCTTGCCGGCCAGGATGACGAGCTGGGTTCCCTCCGCGGCATACCGTTGCGCAGCGTCGAAGATGCTCATCCGCTCCCCGGAGGCAAGGTGCTCGGTGACGTTCCCCTCCGCATCGGGCGTCAGCAGGTTTCGGAGCCGGATGTTGGCGAAGGTGCCGCGCATCATCACCTCGTGATGGCCGCGTCGGGCCCCGTACGAGTTGAACTCGCGCGGTTCGACCCCGTGCTCCATCAGCCACTCCCCGGCCGGCGAGGTGCGGGCGATGCTGCCTGCCGGTGAGATATGGTCGGTCGTGACGCTGTCGCCGAGCACCGCCAGCACCCTGGCATCGACGACGTCCGCGAGCGGCGCCGGCTCTGGCCCGATCCCGGCGAAGAAGGGCGGCAGCGCGACGTAGGTGCTGGCTGGGTCCCAGGCATAGCGATCGCCGGCTGGCACCGGCAGCGCTCGCCAGCGGTCATCTCCGTCGAAGACCGATGCGTAGTTGCGCGTGAAGATCTCGGACCGAACCTGCGCGGCGACCACTTCCGCGATCTCCGCCGCCGATGGCCACAGCTCAGCGAGCATGACCGGCCGACCGTCGCGATCGGTCCCCAGCGGCTGGGTCGTGAGGTCGATGTCGGCACGCCCGGCGAGGGCAAACGCCACCACCAGCGGCGGTGATGCGAGGTAGCTGGCCCGTGCCAGCGGATGGATTCGGCCCTCGAAGTTGCGGTTGCCCGAGAGGACCGCCACGCCGACCAGGTCGTTCGCCTCGATCGCTGCCGCAATCTCGTCGGCCAGCGGCCCGGAGTTGCCGATGCAGGTCGTGCAACCGTACCCAACCAGGTCGAAGCCGAGCTCTTCGAGAGGAGCCATCAGGCCAGCACCAGTGAGGTAGTCGGTGACCGCCCGTGAACCGGGTGCGAGCGATGTCTTGACCCAGGGCGGGGTGCTCAGACCGCGCGCCACGGCGTTGCGGGCGAGGAGCCCGGCGGCCACCATCACGCTCGGGTTGCTCGTGTTGGTACACGACGTGATCGCGGCGATTACCACCGACCCCGAGCGTAGGGTGAATCGCTCAGCGCCCATCTCGACCTCGACCGGCTGGTACTCCACCGGCGCATGAGCAGCCTCCGCCTCGGGGCGTGCCATCCGCCGGTCCTCGACGGGCGCGCTGGCGTTGAACGAGGGAGGGTCGCTGGCCGGGAACGATTCGGCGCTCGCCTCGTCCACGAGGCGATGGTTCCTGAGCCCGTCGGCGAATACCTCGCGGAAGGAGCGCTGCAGATCGGTCAGGGGCACGCGGTCCTGCGGGCGGCGGGGCCCTGCGACCGATGGCTCGACGCTCGCGAGGTCCAGGCTGAGCGACTCGTTGAACCACGGCTCGATGGATTCATCGGTCCGGAAGAGGCCCTGTGCCTTGGCGTAGGCCTCGACCCGGTCCACCGTCTCGGCCTGGCGCCCGGTCATGCGCAGGTAGCGCAGGGTCTCTTCGTCGATCGGGAAGAGGGTGGCGGTCGCGCCGAACTCAGGCGACATGTTGCTGATGGTGGCCCGATCGGCCAGGCCGAGGCGCGAGAGCCCGGGACCGTGGAATTCCACGAACTTGCCGACCACGCCGTGGGAACGAAGCATCTCGGTCACGTACAGAACCAGGTCGGTGGCGGTCGCCCCGGGGCGCAGCTCGCCGTCGAGTCGGAAGCCGACCACCACGGGCATCGGCTGGTAGAGCGGCTGACCAAGGAGCGCGGCCTCGGCCTCGATCCCCCCGACCCCCCAGCCGACGACCCCCAGGCCGTTGATCATGGTGGTGTGGGAGTCGGTGCCCACGAGGGTGTCCGGGAAGGCGACCTGCTCGCCGCTGTCATCGGGTCGGGCGGTCACGACATCGGCCAGGAATTCGAGGTTGACCTGGTGCACGATGCCGGTCCCCGGAGGGACGACCCGGAAGTTGTCGAAGGCCTGCTGTGCCCAGCGCAGCAGGGCGTAGCGCTCGCCATTCCGCTCGTACTCGCGCTCGACGTTGCCGGCGAAGGCCAGCTCCGAGCCGAACAGGTCGACCTGCACGCTGTGATCGATGACCAGGTCGGCAGGCACCAGCGGGTTGACGCGCGACGGGTCGCCACCCATCGAGGCCACGGCGTCGCGCATGGCGGCCAGGTCGACCACGCAAGGAACGCCGGTGAAGTCCTGCAGGATCACGCGCGCCGGCATGAAGGGGAGCTCCGCCTCTCCGGGCTGCGTGGGATCCCAGGCAGCGAGGGCTCGCACGTCGGCCGCGGACACGAGGCTCGACTCTCCAGCGGCATGGCGCAGCGCATTCTCGAGCAGGACCTTGACCGTGTACGGCAGGCGTGCCAGGTCGGGGGCGCCTGCGGCGTGGAGGCTGTAATAGGCATAGCTTCGATCGCCGACGCGCAGCACGGAACGGGCCTGGGCGGGATCGATGAGGGGAGATTGACTGGACACCGGACGCGCCTCCTTCGTCATCCGCGCATGGAGCGCGGTATCAGAGCGGTCGGCGCCGGACGGGTGCGCCCGTCCCGGGTCGAGTGATCAATTCGGAGTATACGCCCCTATCTAGGCCCCGCCCAGTGCGGCGAGGGCACGCATCGCGGTGTCGACCGGGTCGCGGCCAAGCGGCACCGGGATCCGCACCTGGTTCGACGCGGCGACCGGTCGGAAGCCCGCCAGCGTCAAGGCGCGGACGACCACGGCGCGGTCGTAGCGCGGCCATTTGAGTGTGACTCGCCCCGCTTCGGCGCGCACCTCGGGCACCCCCGCCTGTTCGGCGGCCATGCGCACCGCGACCGCCCGGAAGAGCCCCTCCACCGGCTCGGGAGCGGGGCCGAATCGGTCGCGCAGCTCGGTCCGCAGCGCAGTCACATCGGCCTCGCTGTGGATCGCGGCGAAGCGCCGATAGGCCTCCAGCTTGGCACCGGCATCGGCGATGAAGTCATCGGGCAGGTAGGCGGAGCCAGGCAGGTCGAGGCGGACACCCGCGGGCTCGGGTTCAATCGCTCGCCCACGACCGGCCTCGACCGCCTCTGCCAGCATTCGGGTGTACAGCTCGAAGCCGACGGCGGCCATGAAGCCGTGCTGCTCGGCGCCCAGGATGTTGCCGGCCCCCCGGATCTCGAGGTCCGAGAGCGCGATCTGGTAGCCCGCCCCCAGGTCGGAGGCCGAGAAGATCGCATGCAGCCGCTTCCGCGCAACGGCCGAGAGCGGCTGTCCCCGCCGGTGCAGCAGATAGGCGTAGGCGCGTCGGTCCGAGCGGCCGACCCGGCCGCGGAGCTGGTAGAGCTGCGCCAGCCCGAGCGTATCGGCCCGGGCGATGACGATCGTGTTAGCGTTCGGGATGTCGAGACCCGACTCGATGATGGTGGTGCACACCAGGACGTCGAAGCGGCCGGCGTCGTAGTCGAGCATCACCCGTTCGAGCATCCCCGCCGCCATCTGTCCATGGCCGATGGCGACCTTGGCCCGCGGCACCAGGCGCCGGACCCGCTCGGCTGCCGCCTCGATCGTCTCCACCCGGTTGTGGACGTAGAAGACTTGCCCGCCACGGTCCAGCTCGCGGTTGATGGCGTCCCGCACCAGGCCGTCGTCGTCCTC